>CACYDB010000011.1 GCA_902773035.1 uncultured Ruminococcus sp.
AGATAGGCGCTTTTCTCGGCGAAAAGTTTAATGACGGCAATATCGCGGGACGCTTCGGCGGAGATGAATTTATCGTTTTCATCAAGGGCTCAAACGACGCCGAGCTTGCCTCACGTACCGCCGATGAAATCGTCAAGGGCGTTTATGACAAGGTTTTCCTGCCCGATGAAAAGCGCAGGGTGAGCGTGAGCATAGGCGTCGCGAGGTACTTCGGACTGGAGATGAACTACTCGGAGCTTCTCAAAAAGGCTGACACGGCGCTGTATCGTTCAAAGGGCGATCCGAATAAAAGATTTTATATTTACGAATGATTCTCGGGCGGTCAGTCAGACCGCCTGATTGTCGTATAATTATGAGGGAATTATGGATAAGGAAACAATGATGTACCTGTGCGTAGCCATAGGCGTTGCGCTGGTAATGTTCGGAGGCGCGAGGTTTATCCGCGCGTGGATTAAAGCTGAGAAGGAAATCAAAAAACGCGGCGATAGTGATAAGGATGAATAATTCCAAGGCGTTTGAGGGTACAATAAGAAATATCAGGCAACAAAGGAGAAAGCTATGACAGCATTAATCACGGGCGCGAGCAGCGGAATGGGTCGCGATATGGCGCGGTATCTGGCGTCAAAGGGGTACGATCTCATACTCGTCGCGCGCAGAAGAAACAGGCTTGAGGAGCTCCAGGCGGAGCTCAGCGGCGTGAACGTCAGGATAATAGAAAAAGACCTCTCGAAAGAGGAGAACTGCTTCTCGCTCTATGATGAGGTCAGGGAGGACGAGGTCGATTTTCTGATCAACAACGCGGGCTTCGGAGTATACGGAGAGTTCACGGAAACTCCGCTGGACAGGGAGCTGGAGCTCATCAACGTCAACATCAGGGCGCTCCATATCCTCACCAAGCTCTTCCTCAAGGATATGTACAGGCGCAACAGCGGATATATCCTCAACGTAGGCTCGGCGGCGGGATTCCTGCCGGGACCTAAGTTTTCGAGCTACTACGCCTCAAAGAACTACGTAGTCCGTCTCACCGAGGCTATCCACGAGGAGATCAGAAGGAAGAAGAAAAATATCGGTATCTCCGTACTTTGCCCGGGACCCGTTAAAACGGAGTTCAACAAGGTCGCGGACGTAAGCTTCGCGGTCAAGGGACTTCCGAGCGAGTACGCGGCGAGGTACGCGATCGACAAAACACTAAAGGGAAAAATGGTCATAACCCCGGGAAAGCTCTTGAAGCTGACGAAGTTTATGGAGCACTTCGCGGGTGAGAAAATGCTGACGAGAATGTCCTACAACGTTCAGCAGCGCAGGGATTAAAGAAGCCGTCTGTGACGGCTTCTTTTTAATTGAAAGTTGAAAATGGAAAATGGAAAATTTATGTCGAGTAGAAAGATTGATATAAAAAGCAACTTCTATGCCCGACAGAATTTATATTAATACGGTCGGGAAACAAAGGCTTTTCACAGAAGAAGCTGTCTGCACGACCGCAATTTTCAATTTTCCACTTTCCATTTTCCATTAAAAAAGGCTGCCGCATACGCGACAGCCTTTAAAGCTCTGCTAATATTTCGTACAGTGTGTCGTAGAGCACCGTAGCCTTTTCGGGCTCGATTTTTACGCAGGAGTGCATCTCGCGCGGGATGTCCAGCGCCTTTTCCTTGAGCTCGTCACCCTTATCCGTGATTTCGATGATCAGGTTGCGCTCGTCAGATTTTGAGCGCGTGCGCGTGATATATCCCTTTGTCTCCAGCTTTTTGAGCAGGGGAGTCAGGGTGCCTGAATCAAGGTAGAGCTTTTCGCCCAGCTCCTTGACGTTTATCGTGTCGGTATCCCACATTACCATCATTACAAGGTACTGCGTGTAGGTCAGGTCTATTGTGTCGAGGTGCGGCTTGTATTTGCGCACGATTTCCTTGGCGCAGGCGTAAAGCGGAAAACACAGCTGGTTTTCGAGCTTGAGAGGTTCGTATCTGTTCATAGCGTCCTCCTTGATCAAGGCGAGAGGTGAGGATTACTTCTCTGTTGTGATACATTTAATACGGTTACATTAATAGTCAATTAAATTGCATAAAATTATACTATTTTAATATATGTTAATTTTAACATATTCAGAGGATAAGTCAAGAGAAAACTGTCAATTTTTAATGGTTTTACGAAACTTTGGTACTTTAGTATGTTTTTGAGAAACTTTTGGTACCTAACATATACAAATTGCTCACAAGTTTTGCCTGTCCGACATAGAATGAAGCGTAGAAAGTAAGGTGTTGGATATGAATTTTGACAAAATCGCGATCATCGGCGGCGACAAGCGAGCGCTCTTCGCGGGTAGTGAGCTTCTGAAATCGGGGTATGAGGTGTACCTCTCAGGCTTTGACAAGCTCATCAGCTTTGGCGGACTGAAAATCGTATCAATAGATACGGCGCTTGAAAGCTGCTCCGTCGTACTTCTGCCCCTGAACTGCGCGGAGGGGAAAATCCCCTGTCCCTTTTCAGACTCGGACATCGCGCTCGAAAAGGCTTTTACGCAAAGGCTGAAAGACAAGCTTATCTTCGGCGGCAGGGGGTGCGAGGGGCTTGAAATTTTCAATATTTTGGAGGACGAGGCTTTTGCCCGTCAGAACGCTCTGCCCACGGCTGAGGGCGCGGCGCTGGTGGCTATGGAAAACTACGAGGGCACTATCGCGGGAGCTGATATACTCGTCATCGGCTACGGCAGGATAGGCAGGGCGCTGTCAAAGCTTCTGAGGGCTATGGGCGCGAGGGTCAGCGTATCGACGCGCAGTGAAGAAAAGGCGTTTGAGATCACCCTCGGCGGCAACACGCCCGTTGACACTCTCAGCCTCAGAACCCTCTGCGGCTACGACATCGTGTTCAATACCGCCGACTCCCTTGTGCTCGACAAGAATATCCTCGTCAACAGCGGCTCCGATACGCTCCTTATCGACCTCGCCTCATACCCGGGAGGGATAGATTTTGAGACTGCGCGGGAGCTCGGCTTTACCGCGGTACACGCCCTCGCCCTGCCCGGAAGATACTCCCCTCAGAGCGCGGGCAAAGCCATATCCGACGCTGTGCTCAGGAAACTAAAGGAGGAGTTCAGTTGGCAAAGGCAAGCATAGGCTTCGCTATGTGCGGCTCATTCTGTACATTCTCGCGCGCGATAAATGAGATGGAGCGCCTTGTGCAGATAGGGTACGACGTTATCCCCGTTATGTCAGAGACCGCCTACTCGACCGATACTCGATTCGGCAGCGCGGCTGACTTTATATACAAGATAGAAAACCTCACGAATCACAAAATCATTCACACGATAGACGGCGCCGAGCCCATAGGTCCCAAGAGAATGTGCGACCTGCTCATAGTCGCGCCCTGCACGGGCAATACGCTCGCAAAGCTCTCCCTCGGCGTTACGGACACCGCCGTCACAATGGCGGTCAAGTCGCACCTGAGAGTACAGCGCCCCGTACTGCTCTGCGCGGCGACAAACGACGCTCTCTCAGCCTCGGCTCAGAACATCGGCAGACTGCTCAACACTAAGCGTATCTACTTCGTGCCGCTCGCTCAGGACGACTGCGAGAACAAGCCCAACTCGCTGGTGGCTGATTTCACGCTCATACCCGACTGCGCGGACAAGGCTCTGCGCGGAATACAGGCTCAGCCCGTTTTGATATAAGCCTTGCATTATCTTCCTCTCTTTGATATAATAAATCCGTATGATTATGTATCAAAGGGAGGATTATTTATGAAATACTGCCCCAAATGCAAGAAGCTCTATAATGATTCCGACCTCGTGTGTACGGGCGAGGAATGCAAGAGCCGCGTGCTAAAGACCGTTGAGGACGAGCAGACCTCTGTTTATCTGTGCTCGGGCGACGTAATCGAGCGCGACAGAGTTCAGGCGGCGCTCAGCGACTGCGGTATCCCCAGCGTCTACACAAGGCATATGGTAACGGGCGGCTCACAGCTCGTGACGGGTATGGATCTCGACAGCTTCGATATCCTCGTGCCCTTTGAGCTCTACGAGAAAGCCTACGACACAGCCGTCGGAATCGGCGCGATAAAGCTCGAGGGCGAGGAAATCATCGACGAGGCTGCGGACTTTGAGCCCGAGGAGGAGATGTCCGACCGCAAGCGCAACGTCGTCAGGATCATTACGGCGATACTCTTTATCCTCATAGTAGCGCTCGTAATCTACGGCACGGACTTCATAACAGGCTTTATAAAATCATTATTTACATAAAGGGAGCAAATCAAAATGAAAATTGAGACAAAATGTATTCAGTCGGGCTACACCCCAAAAAACGGTGAGCCCAGGGTAACACCGATCGTACAGAGCACGACCTTCAAGTACGAGACCTCGGACGCGATGGGCAGGCTCTTTGACCTTGAAGAAGCGGGATTTTTCTATACACGTCTCGCAAACCCCACTCTCGACGTTGTTGAGAAGAAGATCGCAGACCTCGAGGGCGGCGTAGGCGCTATGCTCACAGCCTCGGGTCAGGCGGCGACTCTCTCAGCCGTTACAAATATCGCAAAAAGCGGCGACCACGTGATCTGCTCAGCGGCGGTTTACGGCGGAACCTTCAACCTCTTTGAGAAAACCCTCAGAGATTTAGGCATTGACTGCACCTTCGTCGCGGCTGACGTTGCGGAGGACGAGCTTAATAATTCCTTTAAAGAAAATACAAAACTTGTTTTCACAGAGTCGGTAACTAATCCGTCGCTCGACGTAGCCGATATCGAGATGTTCGCTAAATGCGCCCACGCTCACGGCGTACCGCTTTTCGTTGACAACACCTTCCCGACTCCCATCAACCTCCGTCCGATTGAGTGGGGAGCGGATATCGTTATCCATTCCACCTCAAAGTATATGGACGGTCACGCCGTAGCCCTCGGCGGAGTTGTGGTTGACAGCGGCAACTTCGACTGGAACAACGGCAAATATCCTATGCTTACCGAGCCCGACGAGAGCTATCACGGACTCATTTACACCGAGAGATTCGGCAAGGCGGCGTTCATCACAAAGGCTCGCACTCACATTATGAGAGATATGGGACCCCAGCAGTCGCCGATGAACGCGTTCCTCTTAAACCTCGGACTCGAGACGCTTTTCCTGCGTATCCCGCGCCACTGCGAGAACGCTATGGCTGTAGCAGAGTTCCTCGAGGGTAACGATAAGATCGAGTGGGTAAACTTCCCCTCGCTCAAGAGCAGCAAGTATTACGATTTAGTTCAAAAATATATGCCCAACGGCACCTGCGGCGTAGTATCCTTCGGCGTTAAGGGCGGAAGAGCCGCGGCTGAAAAGCTGATGAAGAACCTAAAGCTCGCCGCGATCGTCACTCACGTCGCGGACGCGCGCACCTGCTGTCTGCACCCCGCGAGCGCTACTCACCGCCAGATGACAGATGAGCAGCTCAAGGCTTGCGGAATCGAGCCGAATATGATCCGCTTCTCAGTCGGAATCGAGAACAAGGAAGATATCATCGCCGATCTCAAGCAGGCTATCGACAGCATATGAGCAGCTTCGTGACCGCGATCATCGTAGCCGCGGGCAGCTCAACGCGAATGGGGCTTGACATCAGCAAGCAGTTCATCGAGCTTTGCGGCGAGACGGTGATCAGGAGAACTCTCAGGGCGTTTCAGAACGCCGATATAATAGACTCCGTCGTCGTAGTGTGCAGGGAACAGGACGAGAATGAAATGCGTAAAATCGCGGACTCCTGCGGCTTTGATAAGGTCAGAGCCTTCGCGCGCGGCGGCTCAACGCGTGACGAGAGCGTCCGCAACGGCATTTACGCCTGCGATGAGCGAACGACTCACTTCGCCATTCACGACGGCGCGAGACCGCTCATTGAGCGCGAGGATATCGAGAACGTTGTCAAGGCGGCGTTTGACTGCGGCGCGGCGGCGCTGGGAACGCTCGTCACCGATACAATTAAGGTGGTTGACAATGACAACATCATCCTCTCAACTCCCGACCGCGCGGCTCTCAGGGCAGTCCAGACTCCGCAGGTGTTTGAAAAGAGCATATACCTGCGCGCGCTCAGCGAGGGCGACAGCGATGGGATAACCGACGACTGTCAGCTCGTCGAGAGCATAGGCGAGAGGGTAAAAATCATAATCTCGCGCGGTCAGAACATCAAGCTGACCACTCGGAACGATATAAAAACGGCTGAAATGATCATCACGGAAAGGGGCTTTTAAATGCGTATAGGACACGGCTACGACGTTCACAGGCTCGTCGAAAACAGAAAGCTGATACTCGGCGGCGTTGAGATCCCCTACGAGAAGGGACTCCTCGGTCACAGCGACGCGGACGTCCTTCTCCACGCGATAATGGACGCTATGCTCGGCGCGGCGGCGCTGGGAGATATAGGACATCTTTTCCCCGACACCGACGAGCGTTTCAGGGGCGCGGACAGTATGAAGCTTCTGCGCGAGGTCAACCGCGTCATCGGCGAAAACGGCTACAAGGTCGGCAACATCGACTCCACGGTGATAGCCCAGCGACCCAAGCTCGCTTCATTCATCGACGAGATGAGGGGCAACATCGCCGACGCGTGCGGCGTTGACATAAGTCAGATAAGCGTCAAGGCGACTACCGAGGAAAAGCTCGGCTTCACGGGCTCGGGCGAGGGAATCTCCGCCCACGGAATCTGCCTTTTGATCAAAAAGTAAAAAAACGGGATCGGCTCAACATTACGTTAAGTCGGTCCCGACTGTTTTATTCCACAGGAAATCATTCAAAAAGGGTTTTCCTGTCTAGTCCTCATAATGTCCCTTGCAGGAAATTATCAGCAGATTATTGTCCTTGTCAATGTTGTAGAGCAGGCGGTTTTCCCTGTCGATCCTTCTGCTCCACGCCTTGCGGTATTTCAGCGGTTCGGGCTTTCCAATGCCCTCGGATAAGCCGTTGCGTTCAATATCCTTAATCAGCGCGTTGATTTTTTTC
The DNA here is from genome assembly GCA_902773035.1 of uncultured Ruminococcus sp. GTDB lineage: Bacteria > Bacillota > Clostridia > Oscillospirales > Acutalibacteraceae > Ruminococcoides. The sequence continues at coordinate 6,950 of CACYDB010000011.1, forward strand.
AGGGTTTTCTTGTCGAGGATTTGCCATTGAAGGTATTCGTCCCACGCTAAATCAGACCAGATTTTATTCATCGTCGTCCTCAATCAGCTCGTGAGCCTTGCCCTCGCCGCTTTCGAGCTGTTCAATGCTTCTGTCGATTTTCGCCAGATACTCGGTATTACGCGCGGCTTTGGTGAGAAGATTGTATTGCTCGAGGCTCATTATAACGATGTTTTTCTCATTCTTTCGTGTGACGATAACGGTCTCGTTGTTATCCGTCGCCTGATCGCAGTAGCTTTTCAGATTGTTGCGGATCGTTGAGTAATTAACAGCTAACATAGCAATTCTCCTTTGTTCAATAAATTGTACAATTATCTGTACAACTATATTATATGCCATTATCGGCTTGAAGTCAATAGTTTATTGTTATTTTGCGTAAAGCGACTTGTAAAATTCAGCGAAGTAATATATTGTCCGCCTCGTTCATATTCTTGAACGAGGTGTTTTTTGCGTAATTCTACGCAAAAAACACAAATTGATATTGTCTGCTCAGTTTGTCCCTGCGGGACAACGAGCAATGACTGAATTTCCATTTACGCCTTATCTGCCCACGGTAAGACTGTTTGGAACATAAATATCAAATTTGTGGGCAGAAAGGCTATGGAAATTGTTATGTTCAAAAAGCTTATTTCTTTATTACTTGCCCTGACTCTCGCGTTGCCCGTGACAGCCTTCGCGGTTAAAATGCCGTCGCTTGAGCTCAACGCTCCTTCGGCTGTACTGGTCGAGGTCGAAACGGGCAAGACGCTGTTCGCCAGGAATCCTCACGAGAAACGCGCCTGCGCCTCAGTCACAAAGGTTATGACGCTCCTGCTCGTGATGGAGGCGATAGACGGCGGCAGGCTCAAATACACAGATACGCTGACGACCTCGGCTCACGCCGCCTCGATGGGAGGCTCTGACATCTGGCTCGAGGAGGGCGAGAGGATGACGGTTGACGACTTGCTCAAGGCTACCGCAGTCGCCTCGGCGAATGACGCGGCGGTAGTTCTCGCGGAGGCTGTGTCGGGAAGCGAGGACGCCTTTGTCGCCGCGATGAACAAGAGGGCTCGCGCACTCAAAATGAATGACACGACGTTCAAAAACTGCAACGGTCTTGACGAGAAGGGTCATCTGACCTCGGCTTACGACGTCGCGCTGATGACTCGCGAGCTCATAAAGCACAAGAAGATTTTCAAATACACTTCGATATGGCTCGACAACCTGCGCGGAGGCAAGACTCAGATCGTGAATACTAACAAGCTCCTGCGTACCTACGACGGCATAACGGGGCTCAAAACGGGCACTACCGACGACGCTGGATGTTGTATGAGCGCGACCGCCGAGCGTGACGGACTGACTCTCGCCGCGGTGGTTCTGGGCTGTAACACGGGCACAGAGCGCTTTGCCGACAGCGCGGCGTTGCTCGACTACGGCTTTACAAATTTCACCGTTGAAAAGCTGGAGCTGCCGAGTGAGGCTCTCGGAAAGCTGAATGTCAGCGGAGGTATGACCTCTCAGACGCGCCTTAACTGCGAAAATCCGGGCACAGTCGTCGTCAGCCGTATGGGCGACAGCAAGCTCAACCGCGAGTGTATCATCAAAAAGGATGTCCGCGCTCCCGTCAAAAAGGGCGATAAAATGGGCGAGGTGAATTACTACTCTGGCAAGCGCCTTCTCAAATCCTGCGACATCACGGCGCTCGACAGCGTAGAGAAGCTGACCTTCTCAAGCGTCGCCTCGGCAATGCTCAGAGCGCTCGGGAAACTGTAAAAAATATATGATTAAATAAACAAAACCGCGTAATTGTCAAGCTGTTTTTGACAAAAAAGTATTGCATATATCGTGAAGCTGTGTTAAAATGATTACATATATTATTAAGTCGGTCAATACGGCTTAAAGGGGGTAATCTGATGTCAACTAAAATAATTGACAAATATCTTAACGGCTTTGTAGGCGAGGACGAGTACAAGGGCATTGAAGCTCAGGTCAAGAACGCTCACAAGGCTCTCCACGACGGCACAGGTCTCGGCAACGATTTCATCGGCTGGGTAGACCTTCCGACAAACTACGACAAGGAGGAGTTTGACCGCATCAAAAAGGCGGCGGCTAAGATCAAGAACGATACAGACGTATTCATCGTAATCGGTATCGGCGGCTCATATCTCGGCGCCAGAGCGGCTATCGAGTTCCTTACTTCACCCAACTACAACGCTCTTTGCAAGGACACTCCGCAGATTTACTTTACGGGCAACTCCATTTCCTCAGACGCTCTTTCCGACATCATCGAGCTCTGCGAGGGCAAGGACGTCAGCATTAATATGATTTCAAAGTCGGGCACAACCACTGAGCCCGCTATAGCGTTCAGAGTATTCCGCGATCTTCTCGAGAAGAAGTACGGCAAGGACGGCGCCAAGGAGCGTATCTACTGCACGACCGATAAGGCTCGCGGCACATTGAAGCAGCTCGCCGACAAGGAAGGCTACGAGACCTTTGTAGTTCCCGACGACGTAGGCGGACGCTTCTCAGTCCTCACGGCAGTAGGACTTCTCCCGATTGCCGTAGCAGGCGCCGACATCGACGCTCTTATGGCGGGCGCTCGGAAGGCTCAGGACGAGTTTGACAACGACGATCTTTATACAAACGACTGCTACAAGTACGCCGCGATCCGCAATATCCTCTACAACAAGGGATATTCAACGGAGATCATGGTAAGCTACGAGCCCGCATACGCTCTGATGAACGAGTGGTTCAAGCAGCTCTACGGCGAGTCTGAGGGCAAGGATAAGAAGGGTATCTTCCCCGCAAGCGTTATCTTCTCCACAGACCTGCACTCTCTCGGTCAGTACATTCAGGACGGCAGAAGAAATCTCTTTGAGACTGTTGTTCTTTTTGAAAAATGTAAAAAGGAAATCACTCTCGGTGAGGATCCGACCAACGTTGACGGTCTCAACTTCCTCACAGGCAAGACGATGGGCTTTGTAAACCGCAAGGCGTTCGAGGGAACCGTTCTCGCTCATAACGACGGCGGAGTTCCGAACATCGTGCTCGACGTTGAGGCGATGGATGAAGCGAACCTCGGTTATCTCATCTACTTCCTCGAGAAAGCCTGCGCGATCTCAGGCTATGTCCTCGGAGTTAATCCGTTCAACCAGCCCGGCGTTGAGAGCTACAAGAAGAATATGTTCGCTCTCCTCGGCAAGCCCGGCTATGAGGACGCCAAGGCTGAGCTCGAGGCAAGACTCGGCTGATCGGTACGCAGTGATTTCAAAAGAATAAATTTAAGGAGGAGTAAAAGTATGGTTACTTTACTTATCGGAAAAAAAGGCTCAGGCAAAACTAAAAAGCTGATTCAGCTCGCTAACGAGGCTGTAGCGGCTTCTCAGGGCAACGTAGTTGTCGTAGAAAAGGGCGCGAAGCTCACCTACGACATTACCTCAAAGGCTCGTCTTATTGATACAGACCAGTACGCAATTACAGGATATGATATGTTATTCGGCTTTTTAAGCGGAATCTGCGCGGGTAACTACGACGTTACGGATATTCTCATCGACTCGACCTTCAAGATTTGCCCCGACGGCGTAGCGGGACTTGAGGCGTTCACAAAGAAGCTCCAGGAGCTCTCCGAAATCTCAGAGGCGAACATCGTACTTCTCGTATCAGCCGCCGAGGACGAGATCCCGAGCGACTTAAACGCGGTATGTGAAAAGGTTTGATATTTTATCTCGAGCAGACAGCTTGATATAACAGAATAGTTTATCGCCCGACGGTATCCTTGTGACGAGGAAATACCGTCGGGATTTTTTAGTTCTTAGTGGTTAGTGGTTAGACCGTAGGGGCGGGTCTCTGTGCCCGCCCGCTCACTTCTCATACATCGTTTGTTAGTGTTCGTAGGGGGCGGCGCGGAGACCGCCCCCTACGACTTCTATATCTGCAATTTTTAAAATTCTTTTTAAAAAATTGCATAAAACAATGCAATTTTCCCCCGTTTTTTGCCTATAAGTAGCAGGAGTTTTTTCCTGCGAGTAACTTATAGAAGGGAAAATGAAATTATGACCAATAAAAACTGGCGCAAGGTGCTTGCGATGAATACGGAGGACGCTCAGGTTCTCGCCAAAATCGAGCC
>CACYDB010000012.1 GCA_902773035.1 uncultured Ruminococcus sp.
CAACTTCGTTATTATATCATACTATTTTGAAAATTTCAAGTGAAATATCAAAATATTTTATTTTATTTTAAAAATCTTTAAAACAGGAACTTATTTGAGCGCTTAATCCGCAAATGTTTTAGTGTCGGGAAATCTATTATTTTGCTAAATTAGAAAATAATTCGTATTAATTCAATATAAAGGGTTGCATTTTACTATATATTGTGGTATAATTCTAAATGTGAATTAAATCGCAAGGGAGAGTTATTATGAAATGTCCGTTTTGTTCGTATACTGAATCCAAGGTTATCGACTCGCGTTCGGCTGACGACGGTGAGCGTATCCGCCGCAGACGTGAATGCTTAAAGTGCGGTAAGCGTTTTACAACTCACGAGATTATCGAGACTGTTCCCGTGATTGTCGTTAAGCGTGATAAAAGCCGCGAGAGCTTTGACCGCAACAAGCTGACTAACGGACTTGTGCGAGCTTGTGAAAAGCGTCCCGTGTCTATCGACCAGATTGACGCAATTGTAAGCGCTATTGAGGGTAAGGTTCAGGCGAGCCTTGACCGCGAGATCACAACTCAGCAGATAGGCGAGATGGCTATGGAAGAACTCAGAAAGGTTGACGAGGTAAGCTATGTGCGATTCGCGTCTGTTTACCGTTCTTTTAAGGATATCGAGACCTTTATGGATGAGCTCAACAAGCTTTTAAAAGAGAAATAATATTACGCAAAAGATTTGGGCAGAAGGGAAATATCCTTTCTGCCCAATAATTATTTTATTCGTGATCGTGGTCACTTTCGATTTTGCCGACAATCGGTTCAGGGTCGATGCCCTGTCTTGTGTAGTAGTCGGAAACGGCTGATTTGATCGCTTCCTCGGCGAGTACGGAGCAGTGCACCTTTACCGGCGGAAGTCCGTCGAGCGCCTCCATAACCGCCTTATTTGTAAGCTGCAGCGCTTCGTCGATCGTCTTGCCCTTGATAAGCTCCGTAGCCATTGAGCTGGTAGCGATTGCCGCTCCGCAGCCGAAGGTTTTGAACTTAACGTCCGTAATTGTATTGTCGTCAACCTTGAGGTACATTTTCATAATGTCGCCGCATTTTGAGTTGCCGACCTCGCCGATACCGTCAGCGTTTTCGATTTCACCGACGTTTCGCGGATTGGCGAAGTGATCCATTACTTTTTCAGAATATGTGAATGCCATTTTAAAGCTCCTTTACTTTATAAATTTTGTTTCGTTTTTCTCGCCCTTGATTATGCTCTCCCAAAGCGGAGACATATCCCTGAGCAGCTTTACGATTTTCGGTACTGTTTCGAGAATGTAGTCGATATCCTCCTCGGTTACGTCGTCGCCGAAGGTCATTCTTGTACTGCCGTGCGCGATTTCGTGGGGAAGTCCTATAGCGAGCAGAACGTGACTCGGGTCAAGACTTCCCGAGGTGCAGGCTGAGCCTGATGAAGCTGAGATTCCAGCCATTTCGAGTCGAAGCAAAAGGCTTTCGCCTTCGATTCCCTCAAAGCACATATTGAGGTTTGAGGGGAGACGGTGAACTCGGTCGCCGTTAACGCGGCTTCTCGGGATCTCAAGCAGTCCGTCGATAAGCTTGTCCCTGAGAGCGCCGAGTCTCTCGTTGCGCTCATCCATTGTATCAATCGCGAGCTGGAGCGCCGCGTCAAATCCTACTATACCCGCGATATTCTCAGTTCCCGCGCGCTTACCGCGTTCCTGAGCGCCGCCCTCGATGAGATTGTCAATCAGGATGCCCTTGCGTATGTACAGAAGTCCGCAGCCCTTGGGACCGTGGAGCTTATGCGCCGTCATAGACATCAGGTCGATATTCTCGTCAACAACGTTAATGTGACAGTAACCCGCCGCCTGAACAGCGTCTGTATGGAAAAGAACTCCGCGCTTTTTGCATACAGCGCCGATTTCCTTTATGGGCTGTATTGTGCCTATTTCATTGTTGGCGTACATTATTGTTACTAGCGCCGTATCCTCGCGTATAGCCTTGTCAACGTCCTCGGGCTTAACTATGCCGTTTTCGTAAACGTCGAGGTATGTAACCTCAAAGCCCTCGCGCTCGAGAGCCGCGCAGGTGTGAAGAACCGCGTGGTGCTCAAATTTAGAAGTAATAATATGCTTCTTGCCTCTGTTTTTAAGACGATTGCAAATGCCCTTGATCGCCCAGTTATCCGACTCGCTTCCGCCTGAGGTGAAGTAAACCTCAGAGGGCGACTTCGCGCCGATATTTTTCGCTATATTCGCTCTCGCGTTTTCAACAGCTCTCTTGGCTTCCTGACCGATTCCGTAGAGGCTTGAGGGGTTTCCGTAAACTTCGGTGAGATACGGCATCATCTTTTCAAGAACGAGAGGGGAGAGCTTTGTTGTAGCGGCATTGTCCGCGTAAATCTGTCTCATTTCTATCCTTCCTTACATATATTTTTCAGCCGCGGCGACAGCAAGCCTGTCACAGCGTTCATTTTCGGGATGTCCTGCGTGCCCCTTAACCCAGATTATCTCAACCTTATGGATTTCACAGAGGGCGAGAAGCCTGTCCCATAGCTCAGGGTTAAGAGCTTTTTCTTTTTTATTGCGCATCCAGTTGTTAGCCTTCCATTTTTCAGCCCAGCCGAGCTTCAGGGCGTTGGAAACATACTGACTGTCGGTGCAGAGGACAACCTCGCACGGCTCCTTGAGCATTTCGAGAGCGCGAATCACAGCGGTAAGCTCCATCCTGTTGTTAGTGGTATCCGCTTCACCGCCCGAGATTTCTTTCTCGACTCCGTTGTATCTCAGAACGGCTCCCCAGCCGCCCGGACCGGGATTACCTTTGCACGCTCCGTCGGTAAAAATCTCTACCTTTTTCAAGTGTTTCACCTCAATATCTATATATCCTATAGGAATTATCTATAAAATTGCTCCCATTAATTATAATACATCAGTTAGTTAAATGCAACTGTTTTTTTAAAAATTGTATTGAAATATCCGAATGCCGCCTATAATTAAATAAATAATACTTGACTGAAAGTGTAAAATAAGTTACAATATACAATGTATATTTATAATAGGATAATAGGCGTATTATGCTATACGCTGATAATTTCTTATATTTTGCAGCCCTTGGGACGTTTTAGGGTTGTTTTGAATACATAATTATAAAAGGAGGAAAATTTGTGGCAGATAATAAAAAGTTCGGTAATAAACAGTATCGCGGTAAACGCACTTCCGCGAAGATGAATTCTGCTAAATCACCTGTCCGTAATAAGAAAACAAGCTATAAAAATCCTAAGCGAACTCCGCGTAAGATAGAAAAGCCCTCAATAAAGGTAGCTTTTCTCGGAGGTCTTAACGAAATCGGTAAAAACATTACTCTATTTGAGTGCGAGGGGGATATAGTCCTTATCGACTGCGGAATGGCGTTCCCTGACGGAGATATGCTCGGCGTTGACCTTGTAATCCCCGATTTTACCTATATCGAGCAGAATATCGACAGAGTCAGAGGTCTTGTTCTGACTCACGGTCATGAGGATCACATCGGCGGAATACCCTTCCTGCTGACTAAAATGAATATTCCGATTTACGGCACACCGCTTACAATGGGCTTGCTCGGCAATAAGCTCAAGGAGCATAACCTCTTTAACAGCGCCAAGCTCACCACAGTAAAGGCGGGCAGCAGGGTTAAGCTCGGATGTATGGAGGTTGAGTTCATTCACGTAAACCACTCGATCCCCGATTCCTGCGCTATAGCGCTTCATACACCTGCGGGCACTGTTGTTCACTCGGGTGACTTTAAGATCGACTGTACGCCCTTTATCGGCGATATGATTGACCTTCATTCCTTCGCGAGACTCGGTCACGAGGGCGTTCTCGCATTCTTCTGCGAGAGCACCAACGCTAACCGTCCGGGTTATACGGCGACCGAGCAGACGGTTACAGCGAGTCTTGACAGTCTGTTTAACGAAGCGTCAAAGAGCCGTATTATTATCGCGACCTTCGCCTCAAACGTCAACCGCGTACAGCAGATTATCGACTGCGCCGAAAAATACGGCAGAAAGGTCGCCCTTTCCGGACGTTCAATGGTCAACTATATGAGCGTCGCGGCGGAGCTCGGTTATCTGAGGATTCCGCAGAATATGATGATAGATATTGATATGCTCTCACGCTATAAGCCCGAGCAGGTTGTGCTTATCACAACAGGCAGTCAGGGCGAGCCTATGTCGGCTCTGTCGCGTATGGCTTATTCAGATCACCGCAAGGTTATGGTAGGCGAGGGAGACTTCATTATAATTTCAGCCAATCCGATCCCGGGTAACGAAAAGACAGTCGGAAATGTTGTTGACGAGCTCTTGAAGCGCGGCTGCCGCGTAATTTACGAGAGTATGTACGACGTTCACGTTTCGGGCCACGCCTGTCAGGAGGAACTGAAAATCCTGCAAAAGCTTGTTAACCCGAAGTATTTCATTCCGGTTCACGGCGAGCAGAAGCATCTTCGTCAAAACGCTGAGCTTGCTCTGTCGCTCGGTATGGATAAAAAGCATATCTTTATCGGCGATATTGGCAGTCAGGTCGAGATTAACGAGAATTACATCAAGGAGCTTCCGCCTGTTCCCGCGGGCAAGGTATTTGTTGACGGTCTCGGCGTAGGAGACGTCGGCTCTATCGTACTGCGCGACAGAAAGCATCTCGCTCAGGACGGACTTATTATCATCGTCGCTTCTCTCGACGTATATGACGGCCACGTAATCAGCGGCCCCGATATTGTTTCCAGAGGCTTCGTGTATGTGCGTGAGAGCGAGGAGTTGCTCGACGAGATCCGCGGCAAATCGCTTGAAATCCTCGAGGATTGCGCGGATAACAATATTCACGAGTGGGGAACAATCAAGAACAGGATCAAGGAAAGCGTGTCAAAGCTTATCGCTCAAAAGACGCGCCGCAATCCGATGATTCTGCCTATCCTGCAGGAAGTATAGTTTTATAAGATTTAGATTTTAGATATGAAGAGATTTGTCTGGACATCATCACCGTTTTATTTAATATTTTCGGTATTGCTCGCCGCGGGAGCGGTGGCGCTGTTCCCGTATAATCAGCTATTCGGCATTATTGAGGCGTGCTGCGCCGCGGTGTCGGTGGTTGTATTTGTGCTGGGCAGACTCCGCTTTAAGCGCTATATCGACCGCACTATTGCGGGTGTAATCACGAATATTTCCGAGATAAACACCACTTATCTTGAACGCTTCAAGATGCCTGTTGTTGTTTCGGGTAAGTTCGGCGATATTGTCTGGAGCAATCTCAGGTTCAAAAAACAGCTCTGCGGCGGTCGTAACCCCGTTAACGACAAGATTTCCGTCTATTTAGGCGATAAGAGTATTGACGAAGCGGCTGACTCCGAGGGCTTTGAGCTTGATTTTGACGGCCGTCACTACACTGTTTTCTGCACATCGGTCGACGACGGCTTCATCTGTTTCTTTGTAGATAACACTTATTATAAGGATATAGCAAAAAAATACAGTGAAACACGTAAATCAGTTGCGATTATCGTTTTTGATAACCGTGAGGAATTTACTAATGACAGCGAGGAGGAGAGTGCAAGAGTTATTCTAGCTCTTGAAACAAAGCTTCTTCACTTCGCGGACGAGAACAACGCTCTCTTCAAGAGCCTGCCGTCCAACCGTTATATGATGATTTTCGACAAAATCCATCTTGATAAGCTGATAGCCGAAAAATTCCCGATCCTGAAGGAAATCCGCTCTATCACTTACAATAACCGTTCCGCGACTATTTCCGTGGGAATAGGACTCAACTGCGATACGCTGATTGAGAGTGAAAGCTCCGCTAGAAAGGCGCTTGATATGGCTTTGGGACGCGGCGGCGACCAGGTAGCCCTTATGCGTGACGGAGAGTACGAGTTTATCGGCGGAGTTTCAGCGGGCGTTGAGCGTACCAGTAAGGTAAGAACGAGAGTTGTCTCAACCTCGATTTCACGCGTTATTTCCGAGTCAGACCGTATCTATATTATGGGACACAGATTCTCCGACCTCGACAGCGTAGGCGCGGCTATAGGACTCCAGCCCGTTATTCAGAAGGGATTCAGGAAATATTGCCGTATCGTCATAAACAAGGAAACCTCAATGGCTAAGCCGCTTATAGAGCTTGCGGACGCGTCGGGTGAAATGATGTTCATTACTCCCGAGGAGGCGCTCAGGAGCGTTTCATCCCGCACGCTTTTAATAGTTGTCGATACTCACATTCCCGATTATGTCGAGAGCCCCGAGCTTCTACAAAAAGGCAAGCGCGTTGTAGTTATCGACCATCACAGAAAAATGGTCAACTTCATCCACGACGCTATTGTGTTCTATCACGAGCCCACGGCTTCCTCGGCATCCGAAATGGTGTCGGAGCTTCTGACCTATATAGGCGACAATCATGTTTCCAAGCTGCAGGCTGAGGCTCTGCTTTCGGGCATTATGCTCGACACCAAGAGCTTTGTAGTCCGCACGGGCGTGAGAACCTTTGAGGCGGCGGCGTTCCTGAGAAAGAAGGGCGCCGATACGGTTGAAACAAAGACCTTATTCGCTTCAACCCTTGATATCCACAAGGAAAAGTACAAGATAGTCAGCGAGGCTGAGATAATCAACGGCTGCGCGGTCGCGGAAACCGAGCGCGTATGCGATAATATCCGCCTTGTATGCGCTCAGGCGGCAGACGAGCTATTATCTGTCGAGGGCGTAAACGCGAGCTTTGTTATCTTCCGCAGCGACGATGAAACGGTAAATATTTCATCCCGAAGCTTCGGCAAGCTCAACGTTCAGCTTGTAATGGAAGCTCTCGGCGGCGGCGGTCATCAGAATATGGCGGCTGTTCAGATCAAGAGAGAAACGATAGAAGAAGTCCGCGGACAGCTTCTGACCGCGATAAATAACATATACACAGATTAATATTCACCGAAAGGAATGATATATATGAAGGTAATCTTACTCCAGGACGTAAAGCCGCTCGGTAAAAAGGGCGACCTTGTCAGCGCGTCCGACGGTTACGCGAGAAATTTTCTCTTTCCGAGAAAGCTCGCGCGCGAGGCTAATGCTCAGGCTATGAATGAGTACAAAAACGCCGAGGACAGCAAGAATTACAAAATCGCTACCCAGAAGGCTCAGGCTGAGCATTATAAAAGTCAGCTTGAGGGCGAGACCCTTGTAATGAGGGCTAAGGGCTCAGGCGATAAGCTCTTCGGCAGTATCACAGCCAAGGATATCTCCAACGAGATCAAGCAGAAATTCAAGATTAATGTTGACAAGAGAAAGATAACTCTTTCCTCAGATATTAAGAAATTCGGCAGATATACTGCCGAGGTTAAGCTCTTCACGGGTATTTCCGCGAAGCTCAACATTGAAGTAGAGGACATTGATAAGTAAGAGAACAGAAGGGGACCAAAATGCCTGATTTAAACGCTAAAACAGGATATGACGGACTTAACCTGCCCTACAGCCCGGAGGCTGAGCAGGCTGTTCTCGGCGCGATAATTCTTGACGGCTCGGTGCTTGACAATGTTTATCATTATCTGCCCGATTCAAGATTTTTCTATGTCCAGACTCATAAGCTGATTTACTCGGCTATGCTCGATTTGTTCAACGAGAGCAAGAGCATAGACTATGTCGTACTGCTCGAGAAGCTGAAGCGTGAGCGTGATTTTGACGACGCGACGGGCAAGACCTATCTGATTGACCTCGCTCAGAATTGTCCCGCTATTTCAAACGCGGTGGAGTTCGCGAAGATTGTACGTGAAAAGCACGATACCCGCGCTCTGATCAATATTGCGCGTGATATTGTTGACGACGCGTCCTCGGGCGAGTATGATTCCACAATGCTGATTGACTCGGCGGAGCAGAAGATTTTTGACCTGCGCCGTGACGCAGCCGCGGGACTTGAACCGCTCTCTCAGGTCATCCTCAAGGAGTTTGACCGACTTGACGCTCTCAACAGTGATACCGATGATTCGCTAAAGCCGATTTCCTCGGGAATCCGCGACCTCGACCTCGTCATTACGGGACTTAACCGCTCAGACCTTATTCTTCTTGCGGCTCGACCGGGTATGGGTAAAACGAGCTTCGCGCTCAACATCGCCCGTAATGTCGCTCAGTCGTCAAAAAAGACGGTAGCGTTCTTCTCGCTGGAAATGACGAAGGAGCAGCTCGCCTCACGTCTGATGTCTACGGAAGCGCTTGTTCAGGGTACAAAGCTGAGAACAGGCAAGCTTATGGACGAGGAATGGCAGAGGCTTGTATCAGCGGGCGACGTACTCTCTCAGTGTGAGTTCTATCTTGACGATACTCCGGGCATTACGGTAGCCGAAATCAAGTCAAAGCTCAGGCGA
>CACYDB010000013.1 GCA_902773035.1 uncultured Ruminococcus sp.
AGATCGCTACAGAGGCTGAGTTCTTCTGCTTCGGTACTAACGACCTTACACAGATGACATTCGGCTTCAGCCGTGACGACGCCGGCAAGTTCCTCGAGGCCTACTATGACGCTAAGATCTTTGAGAACGATCCGTTCGCTAAGCTCGACCAGACAGGCGTTGGTCAGCTTATGGAAATGGCTATCGAAAAGGGTAAGGCTACACGTCCTGAGCTCCACTGCGGTATCTGCGGTGAGCACGGCGGCGATCCTTCATCCGTTGAGTTCTGCCATAAGATCGGTCTTGATTATGTATCCTGCTCACCGTTCCGCGTTCCCATCGCGAGACTCGCTGCCGCTCAGGCCGCTATTGCTGATAAATAATCAGAACTTTAATAATTTCGTTTTTATACAGTAAACAGTAAACAAATAAACGACAAAAACGAATCCGGGGGCTGTCAGATGACAGCCCCCTTTACAAAAAGAGAGAAGTTTGAAAAAATTTTTAAAAAACAGGTATAGGATTGCTCATTTATTTCGTCTATATTATTAGAGGGGTATAAAAGGAAGATATGCAAAGAAGGAGCGGATTACTGTGAAAAAGATCATCAAAAAAGGTTTATTGTTTAGTTCTTGTATTATTATGCTGATGACGCCATTCTCCGTCAACGCTGCGAAATCATCCGTTCGCGGCGTTAAAGTCACGTTGAAAGCAGTAAACACAGTTAAGGGAGTAAGACTCAGCTGGAACAAAACAAAAGCTAAGGCTTTTACTGTTCAGAGAAAGTCGGGAAGTAAGTTTAAGACAATAAAAAAGTTAAACGGAAAATACAGCTATACAGATAAAAACGTAAAATCGGGCACGAAATATTCATATCGTGTTTTGGCAAACGCTTCCGCGTCTAATACAAAGAAAATCATCAGATTATCTCAACCTGTGATAAAACATATCGGCGCAGGCGATCTTGAAGGAATGACTATAAATTGGGAAAAGGTCAAGGGCGCTAAAAAATATGAAATTTATAAATCTGAAATTAAGGGTAAAAAAGCTTCATACAAGAAAATCGGAACTTCCGGCAACAACTATTTTTCTTTTAACGAAAAATCAGGACAACCGTCCAACTATAAAATAAGAGCGGTAAACGGCAGTTATAAAAGCGCGTTATCAAAGCTCCAAAAATACACTCATATGGAGAGAGTTAACCTGAACACAGCGATTAATTCCGAATATGACGGAATAAGCGTTACATGGGACAGCGTTAAAGGAGCGTCGGAATATTATCTTTATAAGGCGGCAGGGGAATCGGAGGATTTCAAACAGGTAGCTGTCATAACCAAGATAAATACCGCTTACACAGAATCAGGTTTAAAAATCAACTACTGCGAATATGAGGATAAGGATGTTACAGACGGAGAAACATACAAGTATTATGTGACTTATAAAGCGGGTGACAATATCAGTAAAGAGGATAATACCTCAATAATCATTTATAAGCCGTATGATAAGATACTTAATCTCAATGTCGGTGATACCGATGAAAGTTTGCTTGACTTTACTTTTGACGGTGATTTTGGAACACTTATAAGCGTAAAATCGTCTGATGAAGGCGTGGTATATGTTGAAAAAACAGACGATAAAAAGGCGATTATCAATGCTGTTTCTCATGGCGAGGCTTATATTGATGTTGTGTATAGCACCGAATATAACGAAGGATATCAAATAAGGTATAAGATACAGGTTGAATAAATCTGCGTTTATACACTTATATATAATACAATAAAAGCGAATAAGGCTAAAGAAACCTCCCGCGGAAAATCCGCGGGAGGTCTTTTCTATATATTCTGTTATCTGAACGCCAGAAGAATATACCTCGAGTTGTTCTCGTTGAGGTTGTATTTTACGCCGTTGGAGGCGGCTGTATTCTGGTTTATGATCACGCTTGTGCCCGAAATCGAGATTCCGCCGCTGATACCGTTCGGCGCCGCTATCGCCGCGTATACGTCGGTGTAGCTTCCGTTGTACTTTGTGAGCGGAGCCTCTATCTTGTACATTATCGCGAGCTTTGGCGCGAAGCCTACGTTTACAGACGCGGTCTGCATTCCGTTGCCGAGAATCACGCTCGAGGTAAACGGCTCGCTTACTCTCCCCTTTTCCGCTGAGGTAAGGTGAGCGGTTGAGTCTGAGGTATGGTTGTAAACCGCGGAATCGAGAATTTCGTTGTCCGCGACGAAATCGGCTCGTTTGGGAATATCGGTTCCGAGCCAGCTGTTGAGCTGTAGATGAGGGGTTTTATTTGTTGATGGCATAATTATCCTTCCTTTTCTTAATTATCAATTTGGTTCCATGATCTTCCGAGTCCGTCGAGGAACGAGAAGCTGTAGTTTCTTGAGTCGAGCGTATTGAAGCTTGTGCCGCCAAAGAATACGTCGCATCGACAATGCGAAGGCAGAAACTGCTTTATCTGTTCCTCAAGCCATTTTTCGATTGTGTCGCTGAAGCTGTCGTACACCATAACGGATATGTATTCTATAGCGGGATGCTCGGTCAGGAGATAGTTTTCTGTGCCGAGGCTGAACATAAATTTCTCAAAGTCGGCTACTGTGTGCGACGAGCTGTTGAGCGAGAATCTGGATATAAGCATATCCTTTCTTTCGTCGAGGGTGTAGCCGCTTCTTGTGTATCCGAAAAGCTTTTCTCTGTCCTCAATCCCGCTTTGTGCTGACGTTGAAATAAAGCTGAGGGCAAAGGTATCGTCGATTCTGTCTCTGTGATAATCGAGCGCCGCGGCGTAGGCTTTGAGCTCCTTTGACACGTTTGACGAGTCGGACGTGTTGTAAAGCTGAGTCGGGCCGAGGGCTGATTTCATTGATTGAAGCGCTGTCATAATCAATCCACCTGCTGCTCAACGTGAAGCTCGCTCAGTACGGGGAAGTCGTCGGAGTTGACCTCGCATCTGTTCTGATAATTGCCGATCCACCTGTAGTCAAAGACTCCCTCGGAGCTGATCACGGCGCTTCCGATGTGGTTTTCGTACACCGACTCGCCGATATCGAGGCAGTCGAGGAAGCTGTTGATGCTGTTTCTGATGTTTTGCGTCGCTGTCTCAAGACTGTATCCGGGCTTTAAGATGACCTCTACTCCCACGGTGAAGCTGACGGGACTCGCGCTGAATACCTGAATGTCAACGTTGAGCTCACGCTCGCGTCCGATAAGCTCTCTGACCTGATTGACGAGGGCTTCACTTGAAGCTTCTCGCTGTGAGGCGATGTAGACGTCAACGGTGCCCTCTCCCCTCGCCCTCGGCACGACGTTGGCTGAGGTCACGCCCTCTACGGATAGCGCGAGGTTTCTGTAGTAAGCGGCGTTTGTGCCGTTGGAAATGTATTTGTAAGCCTCGAGAATACGCTTTCTGAGATGGTCGTCGGTCTCGCCGTCACAGCCGCCGTTGATCGCGTAGAGGTTGTTGACTCTGTCGATTCCGACGATGTTGGTGACGAGGACGTTGACAGTATTCGGAGCGGCGTTACCCGCTGTTCCGCCCTCTATAGCCTCGCAGGGCGCGGAGATCTCAGTCCTACCGATTCTGAGGGTGACCTCGGCTGTTGTTGAATAGCGCGAGCCGTCGGAGCCGCCCGTTGAGACAACGGTTCCTGCGGGAATGGTGATGTTGTTCTCGGCGACCGTATTTGAGATGAACTTGACAAGACCTCTCGCCTTTACGGGAGCGAGGCGTTCTATGCCTCTGTCGGAGGCGTGCAGGTCGAGGTACTCGCCTGTCGCGGTGAGCGGTGAGATCTGACGCTTGACAAAGTCAAGGTTGATTTCGTTGTTGTAAATCTCGCCCGCGAGCACCTTCATACGAATGTCAATATCCGACAGCTCGGGTACGGCGTAGCCCGTTAGCTCCTCATACTTGCTTTTCATACGGGCTAATATTGTTTCATAATTATCCATAAATCAGAACCTCTCTTTCATAGTTTTTGAATCCGTCGTTGACCTTGAGCAAGGCGTAAAGACGGTTGCCTGACGCGCGGTGACCCAAGACCTCGACGGAGCATCCGCTGCCTATCAGGCACTCATTGAGTATCATTTCGAGCGAGGCGGGGGTATCTCTTTGAGGATCAAAGCCGTTTTCAAAGGCTCCGAGGTTTCTGTCGTAAATGAAGCTTCCCTTCGGAGCGGTGAGAGCGATTTTGATTTTCTGGATTATCTCGTCAACGCCTGTGAGCGTTATAGGATTTCCGCCTTTGCCGATAACGATATCGCGGTTATAAAGCTTAATATCCATATCAGTACCTCACTCCGTTGATGTAGACTCCGCCGTCGTTTTTGAGGACGATGCTCGCGCCGCCTGATGAGCTGAGCATAAGCTCGCCCGGACTGAGATCGTTTTCCTTAGCGATCGTTCCTAGGCAGACGTCGGAGCCTCCCGCGTTGATTACGACCGAGCCCTCTCCCGACGGCGCTGCCCAGCTTATTCCATACGGCGCGACTATCGGTATCGCCGCGAAGTCGCTTGACGCGTTGATATGAACCTTGCCCTCGGACGAGGATTTGACCTGCCCTTTTTCAGCGGGCAGCTCGCCTACCGAGTTTTTTGTTACATAGTTAAGTATCCACATTTGCCTGTCCCCTTTTCAGTGTTATTGATGTGTAGTCTCCCGACGGAGTTAATGAATAATAAAGGCTGCTTACGCGCAGGCTGTCGAGCTTGCCGAGGAGCTCGTCCTCTACCGCGGCTTTCGCGCCGAGGATATCGACGTATCTTCCCGGGCAGTTGAGCGTGACGACGTAAGCCTCCTTGTTTGAATTGTTGATAATTGATTTTGCTATGCCGAGCGGCGTTGAGCGGTTGGATTCGTCGATGAACCTCTCGCGCCTGACTGAGCTTTCGGCAGACTCGGGATTTGAGGTAATGACTGAATAGCCGCCGTTCTCGGTGAGCTTTGAGTATACCCTTGTGATTGATTTGCAGAGTCTTTTATTTTCCTTTATGGAATTATAATTGATTCCGCTTTTGTTTGAGAATATGAGGGCTTTGTCGCTGTTTATGCCCTCGAAATCGGCGGTTCCGTCGGGATTTATCCTCGGCTTTTTGCCGAAGGCTTTACTGCAGAAGGTGTAGAGTACCTGCCAGTTTGTTGAGCCCTTGGCAACGTTCATTCCGCCGAAAAGCGTTTTGTCGGCGCCCGTGTAAGCGGTGAGTCCGAACGGCTTCAGATGGTTGAGGAAGATCACCGACGTGGATACCTCGCTGTAGGATACGGGACGGCTTTCGTTATCGAGCAACGCCGCCGCCATACTTCTGGCGTTGACCTTTGTGTACAGTCTGCCACCGTCGAAGCAGCGACGTATCTCGTCGATAATGCCGCTGAAAATCACACTGCCGTCGTCGCGGACGGTGATGAGCTCGGCGTTATCAATTGAAGCCGCGCCCGAGAATGTGACCGAAATATCGTCGGCGGGGATATCCTCGTCAATGTTCATATTAAAATAGAGCGGCGAGTCGAGCTCGGCGATTCTTGTTTTATTTTTCTCAAAAAGAAATTTCAGCATAATCTCACTCTCAGATTCTCAAGATTGTCGTTTATATATCGGATGTCGGGGTTGAGCCTTACGAGCGTGTTAATGTCAACGTCGTAGGCGTATGAGACGCTCCACAGGTTCTCGCCCTGAGCGCAGGTGTGGTAGTACGCGGTATGCGGCGTGTTCTCCGGGCAGTCCTCGGTAAACTCGAAGCTGTACTCTATATAATCGGGGGATGGATCGCAGGAGAGCTCCAGTCCCGTGAAGTACGCGAAGAAAGGCTTTATGTCGGGCAGTGAGAGTATTCCGCTGCCGCCCTCGCAGTATAGCCTCAGAAGCTCCGCGTATTGATTCAGGCAGTTATCGCCGATGAACTGTCCCCTGCCGCTGACGACTCTGCATCTCCTGCCCGTTCTGCGTGAAAGAGGCTCGTCAAAGAGGATATTATCCTCTTTGACAAATGCCTTGTCCCTGACCTTTACGGTCTCGGGGTTATGGTCGAAGGTTCTGCCCTTGTACCTCATTTTTGCGGGTATCATCCGAGCTTCGCCTCCTGTTCCTCAGTAAGCGCTCTGCTGTATCTTCTGCTGTCCTGCTCAAAGATTTCGCTGAT
>CACYDB010000014.1 GCA_902773035.1 uncultured Ruminococcus sp.
GGAGCCCCGACAGCCAAAGCCGGTCGGGTGCCCCGACAGCCAGAGCCGCCTTTGGAAGCGTTTTCTTGTTTGGAAAGCTTCTTCAACGGCGGGGCTAAGGTTTCATCTTTAGTTAATAGGACAAATTATTACAGCAAACCGCCGTTTTTCAGCGGCGGTTTTTTGCGTCATTTTTTAATTTTTTTGCCGATTTTTCGTGAAAACTTAAATTTTCGGCTTATTTTTGATTAAAAGTTGTTGACTATTTTTCACATTTGTGGTATGATTTGTTATACTAATCATACTTTGGGGTGATAATATGAATTCTATGAAGGGTAAATACGCGTGGACTGCGACTGTCGGCGAGAAAGGTCAGATAGTAATTCCCAAGCAGGCTCGCGACATTTTCAACATAAAATCGGGCGACACGCTCCTCCTCCTCGGCGACGAGGAACGCGGCATAGCGATTCTGCCAAGCTCAGCGGTTTCCGACTTTTTCGGCAACGTTTTTGACGGAAAGGGTGAAAAATAATGAAAAAAGTTTCGATTTTCACAATTCCCGCGCACGGCCACACCAACCCTCTGCTGCCTGTAGCGAGGGAGCTTGTCAGCCGCGGCAACGAGGTCAGGTTTTACTCCTTCGACGAATTTGAGGAAAAGGTAAAATCGACGGGAGCGAGGTTCGTTTCCTGCACACCCTATATGCCCGAAATCACCGAGGACGAAGTCAAAAACCTCAAAAAAGTTTCCACCACCGAGATGACTCTCCAGGACATACGCCTCACGCTGAGTATGAACGACTTTCTGGAAAAGGAGTTTAAGGAGTTCAAGCCCGACGTCGTATATTCCGACTCCGTATGCTTCTGGGGCAAGCTTAACGCGTGGAAGTTCAAGGTGCCTCTCGTCGTATCCACAAGCACCTTCGCGTTCAATATGCTGTCCTCAAAATATATGAAGCACAGCGGCGCGGAGCTTTTCGATATGATCTCGGGTCTGCCGAAGATTTCAAAGGAGCTCAAAACCCTGCGACCTTACGGCTATGAGGTCAAAAGGGCGCTCGACCTTGTTCAGAGCGACAACAGCACCGACTCGATCGTCTACACCTCACGCCGCTTTCAGCCCTACGCGGAGAGCTTTTCCGACCACTACGCCTTTGTGGGACCATCTGTTTTCACGGACGCCGAGCCTCATAAGCAAAAAGACCGCAAGCTCGTATACATCTCCATGGGCACCGTTATCAACGACCGCCCCGACCTCTATAACAACTGCATTGAGGCGCTCGGTGATATGGACATCGACGTGATCATCTCCTGCGGAAACGAGCTTGATATGAAGAAAATCAGGACGCTACCCGATAATATAAAGATGTACCCGAGGGTCGATCAGCTCGACGTTCTGTCGAGGGCTGACGCGTTCATCACCCACTGCGGAATGAACAGCGTCTCCGAGAGCTTGTATATGGCGACCCCGATGGCGCTTTATCCTCAGACAAGCGAGCAGCACGCCGTCGCGGCGAGGACAAAGGAAATCGGCGCGGGCGTTATGCTTCGTGACGACAGCGTCGAGGGTATAAAAAATGCCGTCACCGAGCTTCTCGGCAACAGCTCATACGCTAAAGCGGCAAAGGCTTGCAGCGATGACTTCCGCTCCTGCGCGGGAGTTAAGGGCGCGGCGGATTTCATACTCGGCGCTCCGCATAAGTCGGAGGGCACGGACGTGATAAAGGAGCTTAACAAGCGCACGGGATTATTCACCCTTTGCTACTGGGCTGTAATAGTCGCGCTGATACTTTTATGCGGCTTTTTCATAGGCTGGAATCACTTCTGGATCATCGGGCTTTTCGGAGGAATTCTGTCCTATCCCGCCTCACAGCTCGCCCAAAAACCGCTGTACAATCACATAATCAAATCAATCCGCAAATCGTAACGCGCGGTCAATGTTTTCTCATAAACAACCCGACGGTACCTATTTATCAGATAGATACCGTCGGGAATTTTACTTTTGTATTATTTCAAGCTGATTTATCGAAACAATTTTACTTAACAGCTTCGTAAACAGCTACCGCGCAGGCAACAGTCGCGCCTACCATCGGGTTGTTACCCATACCCATAAGTCCCATCATCTCAACGTGAGCGGGAACTGATGATGAGCCTGCGAACTGAGCGTCGCCGTGCATACGTCCCATTGAGTCTGTAAGACCGTAGGAAGCGGGGCCCGCGCCCATATTATCGGGATGGAGCGTACGGCCTGTGCCGCCGCCTGAAGCAACTGAGAAGTAAGCAACGCCGTTCTCGATAGCCCACTTCTTGTATGTGCCTGCTACGAGATGCTGGAAACGTGTCGGGTTGGTGGAGTTACCTGTGATGGAAACGCCTACGTTTTCCTTCTGCATAATAGCTACGCCCTCGCGAACATCGTCAGCGCCGTAGCAGCGTACAGCGGCTCTCTCGCCGTCGGAGTACGGAGTCTCCTTGACAACCTTGAGCTCGCCTGTGAAATAATCAAACTCAGTCTGAACATAAGTGAAGCCGTTGATTCTCGAAATGATATAAGCGGCGTCCTTGCCGAGACCGTTAAGGATAACGCGGAGAGGTTCTTTTCTCGCCTTGTTAGCGTTACGGGCGATACCGATAGCGCCTTCAGCGGCGGCGAAGCTCTCGTGACCCGCGAGGAACGCGAAGCACTTTGTCTCGTCTCTGAGAAGCATAGCGCCGAGGTTACCGTGACCCTGACCTACGTTTCTCTGCTCAGCAACAGAACCCGGGATACAGAAAGCCTCAAGTCCGATACCGATAGCCTCAGCGGCGTCGGCGGCGGTCTTTACGCCCTTCTTGAGCGCAACCGCGCATCCGAGTGTATAAGCCCAGCCTGCGTTCTCAAACGCGATAGGCTGAACGCCCTTTACGATGTCGTAGGGGTTGAAGCCCTTGTCAACGCAAAGCTGTCTTGCCTCTTCAAGATCTTTAATACCATACTCAGCAAGGCATTTCTCAATCTTAGGCATTCTTCTTTCCATACTTTCAAATGATACTGCCATAGTTTAAGTCCTCCCTTACCTTATTCTTCACGCGGGTCGATATACTTCGCCGCGCCGTCGAAGCGGCCGTACTGACCGATGTTGTTCTTGTAAGCCTCGTCGGGTGATACGCCGTGGCGGATATCCTCGAGCATCTTGCCGAGCTTGAGGAACTGATAGCCGCAAACCTCGTCGTTCTCGTCGAGAGCGGTTTTAAGGACATAGCCCTCTGCCATTTCCATATAACGTACGCCCTTTTTGTTTGTTGAGTACATTGTACCAACCTGGCTTCTGAGACCTTTACCGAGATCCTCAAGACCCGCGCCGATCGGGAGTCCGCCCTCGGAGAAGGCAGTCTGGCTTCTGCCGTATACGAGCTGGAGGAAGATGTTCTTCATCGCAACGTTGATAGCGTCACAAACAAGGTCTGTGTTAAGGCACTCGAGAAGAGTCTTGTTCGGGAGGATCTCCGCCGCCATAGCCGCGGAATGAGTCATACCCGAGCAGCCGATTGTCTCTACCAGAGCCTCCTCAACGATTCCGTCCTTGACGTTGAGTGTGAGCTTGCAGGCGCCCTGCTGAGGCGCGCACCAACCGATACCGTGGGAAAGACCGCTGATATCCTTGATGTCGTATGATTTCACCCATTTGCCCTCTTCGGGGATGGGAGCAGGACCGTGCTTAGGACCCTTTGCTACTGTACACATGTTTTCTACTTCTTTTGAATAAAGCATTTTGTACTAGCTCCTTTCATTTTTCTTGTGACATCGGACGTATCCGATACTATACACAGTTTTATTATAAATCAGAAAGAGCAACATTACAATACTTTTTTCGTTATTTTTATCAAAATTCTCAGAAAAATTATCGGCTCGTTGTTAATTTCCGATTAATTCAGTCTTTGGGCGATCAAACGTCTTTTTTTCAAAGTTAAAGCGAATCTTTTCCTTCAAATACTGATAGTCTCTTTCGTCAGTTTCCTTGTTCGTTTCAGCGTCATCGTACATCCTTTCATAATTTTCCTTTTTGTATATTGTGCTTTCAATTCCGACAGCCGAGCACATATCCCTGTCTCCGTACAACACAAACGGTGAATTTTTAAGCTCGGTTGAATAACCTCCGCCAACTCCGAAACCGAATTCATCTCCTTGACGACTATCAAGATTCTGCGCGTCCATTTCGATACAGCTGACTTTATTCAAATTATCGTCCTCTCCAATGTATTCAACAAAAATCACATACTCGCAGCTTTTGCTGTTTATGTCAATAATTCCATTAAACGCTTTATTATAGCAAAGCGTATATCTAAAATACTTACTTTGCTGAGTATAGCTTTCAAAATCTTTGTTTTTTTCCAGTTCTTCAAGGGTAAAATCCATTTCTGTGTCCTGAGCCTGCACAAAGTCATAACCCGACAAAAACCAAAACGTACTAAATGAATACGAACCGATATTTATTTGCTTGTTTGTCAGCTTCATCGAGCATAAAAACGACAGAATCACCAGTATTATACACGCGAACCTCGGCATAATCAGTTTTATTCTGTGCTTTTTTTCGGGATTCTGCATACGCTTGTTGATTATATATGAGTAGACTAAAAAGTAGAAAACTGTCAGAATCGCTCCGCCTGCCGCCGTACAGATAAGCACAAACAAAAGCGGCTCTGTATTATGTGTTATAAAATTAATAATTCCTGCCATAATTCCTCCTATATGCCGAAAAACTCTTTAAAACGGTTAAAATAGCTCCGCGTTACGTCAACCGTGCTTTTGTCCTCGAGCGTAAGAATGTATTTGCTCGAAAAGGTCGGGCGGATGCTCTTGATCCTCTTGACCGCAACGATTACGCTGTTGCTGATTCTTAAGAATTCCGAGGGATTCAGAAGCCCCTCAAGCCTGATAAGTCTTTCGGAAATCTTGTATTCCTCGCTCATTGTATGAAGCACAACGTCGCTGCCGAAGGTTTCGATAAACACAATCTCGCTGACGGGCACGGGACTGAGAGTGTCATTCCTTCTGCCCATAAGAAAGTCGGCAAAGCCGTTTTCCTCGGTGAGCACAAGAGAGGATGAGTTGTCAATTTCAACCCCCTTTTCCTCAAGCTCGGAAGCGATTTCGTCGTATCTTTCCCGACTCACCATAAGTTTGATTTTCATTTTATTCCTCCTTACAAGCTTGCGGGATTATATTATCACCAAAGAGTTTTCCGTTCAACACTTTTCACATACCTTGCATAATACAGCGTATAACTTACTTATCCCTGAGCCTGCTCTTCCAGCTTTTTTCTGTCCTTTACTACAATCTTCCTGTACTCCGTGCTGATTATTCCCTCTTTTTTCAGGCGAATGAGTATCTTGCTGACGGTCACTCTGTTGACTCCGACGTTGCCGGCGATCTCCTCGTGCGTGAGGCTGACGACCTCCTTGCCGTTTTCAACTGAGATATTCTGCAACAAAAGTCTGGCTATACGCCCGTCAGCCTTCAAAAACGTCATAACGTCGAGCTGGTCTGAGAGCTGGCGCACGCGCGACGCCTGTATCTTCAGGATCTCGAGGGCGAGTCTGGGGCTCTCGTGAATCAGAGAGAGAAGCTTCTGCTCGTCTATGACCACAAGCTCGCAGCCTGACAAAGCGCTCGCCGAGCTTACCCTCGGCATTTTGTCAAAGAACGCCGCCTCGCCTATTACCTCTCCCCTGGAAGCAGTATTGAGGGTACGCTCGATTCCGTCGGGCGAGGTCATATACACCCTCACGCTTCCCTTTTTGATATAGTAAAAGCTTCCTGCGGTGTCGCCCTGATAGTAGATTATCTCTCCCTTGGAAAACCTTCTGACAGGGTTGATACCGTCAAAAATCCTCTGGATTTCGCTTTGCTTTTCCATAAACTCACACTCCCCCGCAACTATTATGCGATAATTGTAGCATAATTTACAATCTTTTGGCAAGCCCTTGTGAGATAATTCTTATATTGATTAACCGAAAGAGGTGTTTTTATGGGAATGACTATGTCACAGAA
>CACYDB010000015.1 GCA_902773035.1 uncultured Ruminococcus sp.
CTTAGTCTCACCCGGACCTCGCGTGCCGATACCTCCGCCCAGCCTTGACATAGCCACACCCTTGCCCGTAAGCCTCGGGAGCAGGTATTTCAGCTGCGCGAGCTCAACCTGCAGCTTGCCCTCTCTCGAACGCGCCCTTAGAGCGAAGATGTCGAGAATGAGAGTCGTGCGGTCGATCGTGCGGATATCCGTTTCAGCCTCGAGCGTCCTTATCTGAGTTGGCGTGAGCTCACTGTCGCAGACAATGAGGTCGATTTCCTGCGCCTCGCAGATTTCTTTTATTTCAATCAGCTTTCCCGAGCCTACAAATGTCGCGGGCTCAACGCGGTCGAGCTTCTGCAAAACCGTCAGAACAGGCTCGGCTCCGGCGCTCTCAACAAGCTCGCAGAGCTCGTCAAGACTTGCCTCAGCATCAAATTTTCCCGTATCTACGCTGACAAGCAACGCTCGGGTAGGCTTTTGTTCTGTATCAATAAGCGCCATAGTTTCCTCCGTAATTATCAAAAAACTATTTACTATTGCTTTTTTAAGTAGTATAATAAATACTGAGCAAACGGCAACACGCTGTTGCCGTTTGGCAAAAACTCAATTAATATTGAGTTTTTGCTATAATCTTCGATTATAAATCAGTATTTCTTTATAAATTTAGCTCTCGCAAAGAAAGCGTTTCTTTGCGAGGCGGAAGGATTTTGACCATAAATGTCCGAAATTCTTCCGCTTAAATAAACCCAAATTCTTTGGGTTTATTCAGCAAATATTATAATATATTTGTGTTACTTTGTAAATAATTTACGCCGAGAATTTGAGGTGGAATTATGAAAGAAAAATATGATGTTGTAATTGTCGGAGCGGGCGTCGCGGGACTTTACGCCGCCTTGCAGTTTGACGAGGACGTAAGCGTTCTGATCGTCTCAAAGCGTGAGTTCAGTCTTTCAAACTCGTCGCTGGCTCAGGGCGGAGTCGCCGCGGTACTCGACAAGAACAATGATAACTACAAGCTTCACATCGCGGATACGCTCATCGCGGGTAAGTTCAAGAACAACCTGTCGGCTGTGGAGAAACTCGTCGGCGAGGGTCCCTCGGATGTTATGAGGCTCAACTCGCTGGGCGTTGACTTTGACACCGAGCAGTCGGGCGAGCTGTCCAAAACGCTTGAAGCGGGTCACTCGCGCCACAGAATCGTTCACCATAAGGACTCAACGGGCAAGGCGATCGTTGACAAGCTCATCGAGGCGGTTCAGCGCAAGAATAACGTCGATATGCTGGACTTTGCTCTTGTGTATGAGATCAATAAGGTCGAGAACGGCTTCTGGCTCGGACTGCTCAAAGACGGCAAGCTCTATCAGGTAGGCGCGCGGTTCACGCTGATCGCCACAGGCGGTATCGGCAGGATTTACCGCTACACCACCAACTCCGCAATTGCCACGGGCGACGGAATAGCTCTGGCTCATATGCTCGGAGCGGAAATCAGGCACTTGTCGAGGATCCAGTTCCACCCCACCGCCTTTGCCGCCGAGAATGAGAGAGAAAGATTTTTGATCTCCGAGGCTGTACGCGGCGAGGGAGCCGTCTATCTTAACTGCAAGGGCGAGCGCTTCGCCTTTAAATATGACGAGCGCGGCGAGCTTGCACCGAGAGACGTAGTCTCGGACGCTGTCATCAGGGAGTCGATCGCCACAAACAGCACCGACTTCTACCTTGACATTACCCACAAAGACGCCGACTTCATCAAGAACCGTTTCCCGATGATATACAGCCGCTGTCTTGAGGAAGGGATCGATATGACGAAGGATAAGATCCCCGTATTCCCCTGCCAGCACTACCTTATGGGCGGAATCAACGTTGACATCAACGCTCAGACCAATATCGAGGGCTTGTACGCCGCGGGAGAATGTACCCACACAGGCGTTCACGGAGCTAACCGTCTCGCCAGCAACTCGCTGCTTGAAGCGCTTGTATACTCGCGCACCGCCGCTGAGCATATGATTTTCAAGCTCAAGCGCGACGGCGATAAGCCACTCGGCAATAAGCCCGCGGAGGATAAAATCAAGGGCAAAAAGCTCCCGACAGGCATACGTACCGAAATCCGCGAGATTATGCAGGACACCTACTTCGTCCTGCCAAAGCCCGAGAAATATCAGGAAAGCTTCAGGAGGGTTGACTCCATCGTCAACAACCTCATTACAGGAAATTACGAAATCTCCGCCGACTATGTTGAAGCGCGCTCGATCGCGATAGTCGCGGGAATCATACTCGACGAACTCAGGGAGGGAATTAACCTATGATGCTCAATAAATTCTATGTGGACAGGCTGATAGAAGCCGCCTTGCTCGAGGATATCAACTACATCGACGCGGCTACAGACCTTTTGATCGAGGAAGAACAGCAGGGCTCGGCGCGATTTATCGCGAAGGCTGACGGAATACTCTGCGGAATCGACATCGCGCTGAGAGTTTTCGAGCTGATCCAGCCCGACTTCAAGGCTGAGGTCTACAAGCGTGACGGTGACGAGCTCAAACAGGGCGACATCATCGCGGAAATCAGCGGATGCACAAAGACTATTCTCAAGGGTGAGAGAACGGCTCTCAACCTCATTCAGCATATGAGCGGAGTCGCCACGGCTACGAATAAGGCTGTCAAACTCGTCGAGGGCACTAACGCCTCGATTGCCGACACGAGAAAGACTCTCCCGGGGCTCAGACCGATTGAGAAGTACGCCGTAACGGTAGGCGGCGGCAGAAATCACCGCTACAACCTCTCCGACTGCGCTATGCTCAAGGATAATCACGTTGACGCGGGCGGCGGAATCACAAACGCCGTTAACAAGCTCCGCGAAAAACTCGGTCATACCGTCAAGATCGAATTGGAGGTACGCAACCTCGACGAGCTCAGAGAGGCTCTCAGCGTTGACGTTGACATCATTATGCTCGACAATATGAGCTGCGAGGATATGAAGAAGGCTGTCCAGATCACGAACGGTCAGGCAAAGCTCGAGGCGTCAGGCGGTATCACCGACGAAACTATCAGAGCCGTAGCCGAGACAGGCGTCGATATCATCTCAATGGGCGCGATCACTCACTCGGTAAAGGCGTTTGATATCTCGCTGAAAATCAACAAATAGTTGACAAAGCTAAAATTTAGTTGTATTATAATAATCGACAATACGACACAGGGGTGCTGACTGAGGTCGGCTGAGATCATACCCTCAACCTGATTCGGATAATGCCGACGTAGGTAGCTGTTAGTAATATTTTCTATGTATTAAAAGCGCCGCGTTTATCCGCGGCGTTTATTTTTATTATTATGTAAAGGAGTAATTCTATGAACGCAAGCGTTGCAATCCAGACTTTGCCCGAGGCAAAGAACGATGACGAACTTATCCGCATAGTCGACGAGGTAATCGACTATATCAAAAGCACGGGACTCAACTATTATGTAGGTCCCTTTGAAACCGCCATTGAGGGCGATTACGACGAGCTTATGGATATTGTAAAGGAGTGTCAGCATATCGCTATAAAAGCGGGCGCTCCGTCAGTTGCCGCCTATATCAAGGTGACCTTTAAGCCTGAGGGAGATGTTCTGACTATTGAAAAGAAAGTTACGAAGCACCACCTCTAATCTTCTGCCCGTAGCGTCGATACTCGCTTTACTGGCAATATGGGAATTGGTAAGCGACACGGGGCTTGTACCGAAGTTTATGCTTCCCTCACCCGTTGACATCTGCGCGGCGTTCATAAGCGATTTTCCGCTTTTATGGGAGAACTCGTGGGTAACTCTTGCCGAGACCTTCATCGGACTCCTGTTCGGAATAATTATCGGCTTTGTTATGGCTATGCTGATGG
Organism: uncultured Ruminococcus sp.; assembly: GCA_902773035.1. Taxonomy (GTDB): domain Bacteria; phylum Bacillota; class Clostridia; order Oscillospirales; family Acutalibacteraceae; genus Ruminococcoides. Next base: position 3,843 of record CACYDB010000015.1, read on the forward strand.
ATTTCTTTACACCCGTCCGCAAGGCTCTCTACCCCATTGTAGTTATCACGCAGACCATTCCCGCGGTAGCGATCGCGCCGCTGCTCGTACTGTGGTTCGGATATGAGATGGTTCCGAAGATAATACTGGTTGTATTTATAGTGTTCTTCCCCGTCACAGTCAGCCTGCTCGACGGCTTTGAATCTACGGACAGGGACACGATCAATCTTATGCGCTCAATGGGCGCGGGGAAAATGCAGATTTTCCGCTACGTTAAGTTCCCCGCAGCGCTCGGAAACTTCTTCTCCAGCCTGAAAATCGCGGTCTCTTACGCCGTTGTAGGCGCGGTGATCTCGGAATGGCTCGGAGGCTTCTGCGGTCTGGGAGTTTATATGACGCGCGTAAAGAAAAGCTACTCGTTTGACAAGATGTTCGCGGTGATTTTCTTGATTTCAGCCTTGAGCCTGCTGCTAATGTTCGGCGTAAAGCTTCTCAAGAAAAAATGTATGCCGTGGGAAAACAAAGAATAGAAAGGATTTTTACAATGAAAAAAATTATTGCTCTGGCGCTCGCGCTGGTACTCACAATCGCTGTTTTTGCGGGCTGCGGCTCGGATAACGGCAAGACTGCCGAAAAAGAAAAAATCACCTTTGTACTCGACTGGACGCCCAACACCAATCACACGGGTCTCTACGTTGCCGAGGAGAAGGGTTATTTTGACGAGGCGGGACTCGAGGTCAATATCGTTCAGCCGCCCGAGGACGGCGCTGAGGCTCTCGTAGGCTCAGGTAAGGCGCAGTTCTGCGTCGGCTTTCAGGACACGATGATCTCAGCCATCACAGGCAAGAACGCTCTGCCGATCACGGCTGTCGCGGCTATTCTGCAGCACAACACCTCGGGTATCATCTCACGCAAGGGCGAGGGTATGGACAGACCTAAGGGCCTCGAGGGTAAGAAGTACGCCACCTGGGATATCCCGATCGAGAAGGCTACTCTCAAGCAGGTAGTCGAGGACGATAAGGGCGACTTCTCAAAGGTCAAGCTCATTCCCAGCACCGTAACCGACGAGGTCTCCGCGCTTAAAAGCAAGAGCGTTGACGCGATCTGGATTTTCTACGGCTGGGCGGGAATCGCCGCCGAGCAGGCTAAGCTCGACACTGATTACTTCGCGTTCAAGGACATCAACCCCGTCTTTGATTACTACACCCCCGTCATTCTGGGCAACAACGACTGGATGAGCAAGAATCCCGATACCGCCAAAAAGTTCCTCGCCGCAGTCAAGAAGGGCTATGAATTTGCTACCGAGAATCCCGACGACGCGGCTGACATTCTCTGCAAGGCAGCTCCCGAGCTCGACAAGGAGCTCGTAAAGGCAAGTCAGAAATACATGGCGAAACAGTATATCGCGGACAGCGAGAGCTGGGGCTACATTGACCCTGCGCGCTGGAACGCCTTCTATAACTGGATCAACAAGAACAAGCTCAGCGAGGAAGCTCTCAAAGAAAATCAGGGCTTCACAAACGACTATCTCGGAAAATGAACGAGCTGATAATCAAGGACGTCAGCTTCTCCTACACGGGCGGGGAAAATGTGATCGAGAACATCAACCTCAGCTTAAAGGAGGGCGAGCTCGTAAGCATTCTCGGCGTAAGCGGCTGCGGAAAAAGCACGCTTTTCAACGTGGTTTCGGGATTGAGAAAAGCCCGAACGGGCACAATCACCCTCGCGGGTGAGGACATCACGGGCAAGCCCGGAAAGATCAGCTATATGCTCCAGAAGGACCTGCTCCTGCCCTACCGCACAATCGAGGACAACGTAGCCCTGCCGCTCATACTCTCGGGTATGAGAAAAAAAGAAGCCAGAGCTCAGGTACAGGACGGAATAAAGCGGTTCGGACTTGACGGCGTTCAGAAGAAATACCCGAGCGAGCTCTCGGGCGGTATGCGACAGAGAGCGGCGCTGCTGAGAACCTATATGTTTTCGAGCAAAGCCGCGCTGCTTGACGAACCGTTCAGCGCGCTCGACACGCTCACTAAGAGCGAGATGCACGCGTGGTATCTCAAGGTTATGGACGAAATCAAGCTGAGCACGCTTTTCATCACGCACGACATCGACGAGGCGATTTTGCTTTCCGACAGGATATGCCTGATGACAGGCAAGCCCGCTACGATCTCCGAGGAAATCATAATCACTCAGCCGCGCCCGAGAAGCAGAGATTTTACACTCACGACCGAGTTTCTGCAATACAAAAAGCAGATTCTCGAAAAGCTGTAATCACAATGCGCTGAAATATAACAAAAGAGGCTGACCGAGTCAGCCTCTTAATTTATCCTCTGTTTGTGATGAAGTAAATCGTATACTCCTCGTAGGGAGCTTCGATCCGCTCGATCGTACCGTTTTCACCGCGGATGATTTTGAAGTCCTTTTTGTCGCCGCTGTCAAAGGTCATTTTCAGAATTTCTTTGTCGCGGTCGTAGGTGTATGTACCCGTATGAGTTCCGTCGGACTCGTCGCCCGGCTTCATCCAGAACGTAAACGTTCCGTCGCCGTTGAGCCCGAGCTTGCCGTTGTAGGTGCTGTAGGTGACGTTGTACACCTCGGCGATATTGACCTCGTCGTTGCTCGCGTCACGCGCCTCAACGCTGACCCAGTCCTGATTCACAAAATCCGTCGCCTCGAGCGAGGTATTCTGCCAAATCAAATACGAAGCTATTATAACTATGAGCACTCCCGCTGTTATACACAGCGCCGCGATCAGCGGCTTGAGGCTCTTTTTCTTTTGCTTTTTTATCTGAGGGTTACGCTTTTTCTTCTTCTTTTTGCTCATTTTCCGCTTCCTTCTTCATTTCAATAAGCACCTTGCGCTTGATCATCTTGCCGTTGAAGTAGAGGTACTCCTCGGGATCCTTGCTCTCGTCGAGGTCAAGGCTCGAGAAATCGAGCTTTTCCTCCTCCTGCTTCTGAGCGGCTTTCTTGGCTTCGATCTCACGTCTGAGTCTCGCCGCCTTTTCGTCGCTGTTCATAATGACGGCTTCCATATCCTTGTAAATGTAGAAGTTCATTATGTAGGACGCTACCGACGGCGCGAGCAGTACGCTGAGCGCTATCATAACTATCACGAGCGCCGTCGCGTTCGGAGCCGTAAAGAACACCGTGGCGCAGAATATGAACAGTAAAAACAGTCCGAGCGTCGCGAAGAAATTATTCTTCAGCTCTCCGAATGAGAGCAGCGCCGAGTTTTTGTAGATGTTCTTCAGGCTTAGATCAAACGTGACCGTCATAACAGGCACGTTGTAAAATATAAACAGCATAGCGACGGCGATTATCACCGCGATACCGAACGCCATATAGAAAATGCCGTTGCTCTCGGCAAGCTTCCAGTAGAGCGTTATCGACGAGTAGCAGAAGAAAATCGCGAGATAGAGAATGATTCCGTGTATGATAAAGTACACGAGGTTGTCCTTGACCGCCTTGAAGAACGGCTTGATGACCTTTACATCCTCGTCGCCGCGGACGATGTTTCTGGTGACGATCGTAACTCCCGCGAAGAACGGAAACACGAATATAATCGGCAGGAACGTGATAAAGCTTGTGTTGAGCCCTGTCCAAATGTTGATGTAGTGAAAGAGCAGTCCGAACAGTACCAGCGGTACCGCGAACAGCAGGTTCGTCAGCAGAAGCTTATGAAAATTTCTGAATAAACCGGAAAAAAATCTGGTTATTCCGAGCTTGGTCTTTTCCAAATAAATCCCTCATTTTATAGGTGTTGTCTGTATATTATCACGCGGGCTATTTTATCATGCCCGAGAACGCGAACCATAGCAGTACGTCAAGTCCCGACGCGATAAGCGCCGCGAGAAGATATACCGCGCTTTTTCTCAGATAAACCGCGAGTGCCCGCTTAAAGCCCCGCGTTTCACGCCCCAGTATCAGGCGCGTCATACGTCTGTACATATCAAAGGACGCGCACAGCTCGTACACAAGCGCCGCGCAGAATACGCATACGCCCGGGAGCAGTACGATAAGGTAGAACATAACGCCCTTCATACCGTAGCTCGTGAACAGATACCCAGCGCTCAAGCCTATTCCGAAGCCTCGGAAAAACGATATGAGCGGAAGTCCCGCGACTCCCCAAACGCATAACCCCAGCAAAAACGCCGTAAGTAAAAACAGGAAGTCTGAGCAGAAGCTCGCGCAGAACGCTCCTGCCACGCCGCCTCTGAGTCTGTCGGGCATATTGGTCGTAAAGAGGATATCGAGCCTTTTGAGCGTTTCGGAATCTATCAGGCCCGAGAGCAGCGAGCCTGTGAGAAGTCCTCCCGCGAGCGTCAGCGAGAAAAATATCGCCGCGCCGTAACGCCGCAGAATACCTCTTATGTCGGGCAATCCGTGAAAACGCCGTCTTTTGAATGTCAGTATTAATCCCCGCATATCATCACTCCAAAAACTTGTCCTTGTCCTAATGATATGCCGGGGGATAGATTTATATTACATCAGCCGAACTTAAACGAGCTGTTGTCCGGGCAGGTGTAGGATACTCCGTACTTATTCTGCTTACCGTCGCAGGAGTAGTCGCCGAACAGGAACATCTCGAGCTCGTCAACCCTGCGGTACAGCAGACCCTTGACGCATTTTGAGCTTGCGTGGTGGTAGTCGAGGAACGCCTTGAACGCCGAGGGCGATACGTTGTTGAGGTTACGCTTTGAGGTATCGGTCGAACGCATAACGAGCTGGCTTTTCTTTACAAAGCCCTCGGTCTTGCCGTCGGAGAGCTCGACCTTGTACCACGAGCCGCTCTTTGACTTGGCGGTCACAAATGAACCCGCCGAGAGAGTCTTTACTGCCGCGGCGGAATCGCTCGCCGATTTTCTGAGAACTACGCCGTAGGAATTTACGTAGCCCGTATTCTTGTAGCTCTCCTTGCCGTATGAGCTTTGAAGAGTTCCGATAAGTCTCTCGTGGTTCGTAATGGCGTAAATACCGAGGTTGTACGAAAAATCAACGAGAGCGTCAAACTGCTTCTGGTTGCAGTAGATATTGTTTTCGCTGAGGATCTTGTTGACCCTGGAATTGTAGCCCGAGTCGTTGACGGTTTTGACGAGATAGGCGAACGCCTCATCCTTTGTCATACCGTTGTAAAAGCTTGTGCCCGAGTAAACAACCCGTCCGTAGCCGACGGTCGGAGAGTCTGCGACGAGGTCGTCGGGAGCTACGTAGGAAACAAATCCCTCAAAGGTCGCTATCGCCTTGAGTAAGGCGGTTGAGGCGCGCTTTTCACTCTTTGTACAGGCATTTTTATCGGAGGAGCTGTTGACAAAAACTGTCGCGTAGCCTCCGTCCGAGGTCGTGTATGAGGCGGTCTTTGTGCGGGAATAGGCGTTGATTTTATACGTTCCTGCCGCCGTGAGCTTCTTTGAAGCGCTCCATATGTATCTGCCGTCGGAGGATGTCTTTGAGCCCGCCTTGAGCGTGAAGCTTGAGCCCGAGGGCTGAATCACCTTGAACTTGACCGCGGTACGCTTGGTGTCGGTGATCGCGTAGAAGGTCACGGTCGAATCCTTGGGAGCGGAGTTCTCCGAGGTGTAGGCGAACCGCACAGGCTCTGCCGCCTTAACGGTCACAAGACAGTCGCTCGCGCCGTCGGAGGTGTACGCCGTGATAAGCGCGACGCCTGATTTATAGGTCGTTACAAAGCCCGAGCTTACCGTCGCGACTGAGGTGTCCGAGGATTTCCACTTGACAGAGCTTGTGGTGGATTTGACGTAGTAGGTCATACCCGCCTTGACCTCGCCTGTCGTATGGGAGATATTGACCGCGGAGCCGTTCTTAGCCTTGAGAGTCAGCTTGGCGGAGATGTCGCCGCTCGTGCAGGTTATGACCGCCGAGCCCTTCGACACAGCCGTAGCTATGCCGTTTTTATCGACGGTGAAAGCCTTTGTGTTCGAGCTTGTATATTTATATCCGTGCGCGCCGTTAGAGCCCGTAAGCTTTACGCGGCACCCGATGTACGCCGTGGTTTTATCGGCGGTCAGGTGGAGCACACGCTGAATAATGCTGATTTTACACTCGGCGGAGCCTGATTTGCTCGCCGCTTTTATAGTCACGCTGCCGGGCTTTTTTGTATAGACAACGCCGTTTGTGACAGTCGCGACAGAGGTGTCGGAGCTTGTCCACGTCACAGCCTTTTTGCACGAAGCGGTGAGCGTCAGCTTGTCGTCAGTCTGCATTGAGGCGGTGGTTTTTGAGAGCTTAACATCCGCGTTTTTAACGGTGATAACGCTCTTGACCGCCTTTGAGCCCGCGGAAGCCTTAATTTTGATTTTACCCGCTTTTTTTGGTGTAATGACGCCGTTTGAGTCCACCGAGGCTACGGAGCTGTCGGAGCTTTTCCAGCTTACCGCCTTGCCCGTAGTGTTGAGCAGGGATGAAAACTTAGCCTGATAGCCCGCGTAAAGCGTCGCTGACGGGCTGATGTAAAGCTGATTGCGCGGGATTTTGAGGTGCTTTTTGTGAACATACCCCTTTTTACCGCTTTTGGTCTTAACCTTATACCAGCTTTTGTTGTATATCCTGCCGCTCGCGAGCGTCACCTTCGACTTCTTCTTAGCCTTGGCAAGCTTTGTGTAGGTCTTGCCTGCGCCCGAGAAAAGCTTGCCGCCCTTGACTAAATAAGCCACGGGTCGCTTAACTGAAGCCGCCGAGGCTGAAAATGCCGAGGCTCCCGCGATAACGGAGATTATTATAATAAAAACAGAAATTCCGAAAAGTTTTTTCATAGCGTATACCTTCATAGCTTAATACTGTTTTTATTTTATCATAAAAGAATTATAAATTCAAGCAAATGGCGATTAATGTCAAAAATGAAACAATTTGCTCCTGACCGAAATAATATAGCGCGTAATCAGGATAGTCACGCACTTATCGTAGAAAAAGAACATAATCTCGCCGATAATGAGGAACACCCACGGAACGTAAATCCCGAACAGCTTAAACTCCTCGGTCGGAATCATAAGCACGAGAGTCGTCACCAGAAACGCCGCGATAACGCAGATTGTAAACAGCGCGTACTTGATGACGTACTGCAAAACGACTGACTTTATCCGCTCGATACCGCTCTTAGCTATCGGGTAAAAGCCGAAGAAGGCTATAAAGTACGCCACGGCTTCCTTATCCCCCGCGAGAAACAGCGACAGTATCGACACCGCCGCGTATGCCGCGACCGCCCATTTCCAGCCGAACTCTATCACAACGGCGGTCAGCAGTATTCCCGCGATACACGGCAGAGCGTAGGTGCCGACGGGAATAAGCGTCGTCATAAGCATCAGCGCGAGCGTGAGCGCGGTTATAAGACCGCAGAACGCTACGCGAAACGATTTCTTTTTCATCAGCAGCCTCCGCCGCAGCCGCGGCAAAGGCAGTTAAGGCACATAGCTCCCGCGCAAATGTCGCAGACTCCGCACTCCGAGCCCTGAGTGCCCGTAGAGGTATTGTAGCCGCCGTAGCCGAAGCCCTGCTGTCTTGTCATATTGTTGAGCGCCTGACGGTACTCCATATTATTAGGCTCCATCTGGCAGGCGCGCTGGAAGCACTGTACCGCCTGCTGAGCCCAGCCGCGTCTGTAGTAGCACATTCCGCGCAGGAAGTACCACTCAGCGCTGTGCTCTGTCTCAGCGTCGAGTATTCTCTCAGCCTCGTCGATGCGGTTCTGCTGGATCAACATTCTGACGTTCGCGTACTGTGAGCTTGCGTTGTAGGCGTTATTGTACGCGCCGCCCGAGCCTGTATCCGAGCCTGTTTTGCGGCTGTTCATAATGTAGTCGTAGGCTTCGTTGACTTCCTTCATTTTTTCCTCGGCAACGTCGGCGAGAGGACTGTCGGTATAGTTGTCGGGATGATATTTTTTCGCGAGATTGCGGTAAGCCGCCTTTATCTCGCTTTCACTCGCTGAGCGTGACACGCCCAGAACTTCATACGGATCCTTCATCATTTACCTCGCATTTTCTGAGAATTTCGATTTGAACTGTCGGCAGACCTTTCAGGATAACGTTGTCGATTATCCCCTTGAAGTCTACTAAATCTATCAGACTGTACGCCTCAAACGTCATAGCGAGCGCCTGAGACAGATTGTTTTTCATCATATTCGCGCGATCGGGAGCGTTTATGAACGGGTTGAAATTACCCTTCTTGACGTCCTTTTCATAGTCGTCAACCGCGTCGATAATGTATATAAACCGCCCGAGCCCGTAGCCGATACGGTTTAAGATTCGCCGCTCGGTATCGTCCCTGCCCTCGAGCTCCATAACCGAGGAGAGCATCGTCGCCGTCGGATCGGCCGCCATATCAAGACCGCAGCTCTCACTTTGCTCGGCGTTTTGCTGAGCCGTGAGCATATCGCAGGCGAGCTCGTCGAGCCTTGGGTACCGCTTTTGAGCCTTATTCCTCCAGCGCTTGAACAAGGGCTTCACGAGCCTTACCGCGAGCCGTTTGAAGAAGCCGCTGTCGCGGATATCGTCAATCAGCTTGTAATACGCCAGTATCACGCTCAGCGCCGCCGCCTTAGAGAGCGCGTCGTCGGAGTTTTTGCAGAACTGGCACCGTTTGAGCGGATTGAAGCGGCAACGTCCGCTCTCAAAGCCTGAGCAGGAACGCCTCAGCGACATAAGAAATATCGCGTAAAAGGTGCAGTCGTAGCTGAGTATAAAGCGCGAGATGAACGAATAATCTCTGCCCATCTGACGACACAGTCCGCAGTACACGGACTTGTACGCCTCGTATTCACGCACCAGCAATTCACTTTTCTGAATCTTGATATATCCGAACACGCCACTACTCCTTTAGCATTGTGTAATTGCACCAGTATATAATACTATAAAACTCTCAAATAAACAAGAGATATAACCGCCAAAATGTTTACAAATAAG
>CACYDB010000016.1 GCA_902773035.1 uncultured Ruminococcus sp.
GAGTTTGAGCACGTGCGCTTCGGCTATAACGAGGATAAAATCATCATCAATGATTTCTCGGCGAAGGTCAGTCAGGGTCAGAGAATCGCTATCGTAGGTCCTACGGGCGCGGGCAAGACGACTATGGTCAAGCTGCTTATGAGGTTCTACGACGTAAATTCGGGCTCTATAAAGCTCGACGGTCACGACATCAGGGATTTCAACCGCAGGGAGCTGCGCGAGGCTATCGGAATGGTGCTGCAGGATACGTGGCTGTTCAACGGCACGATTATGGAGAATATCCGCTACGGCAGGCTCGACGCGACTGACGAGGAGGTTATCGAGGCGGCTAAGGCGGCTCACGCTCACAGGTTTATCCGCACGCTTCCCGACGGCTACAATATGGTTCTCAATGAGGACGCGAGCAACGTCAGTCAGGGACAGAAGCAGCTGCTCACTATCGCGAGGGCTATTCTCGCGGATAATCCGATTCTGATTCTGGACGAGGCTACGTCGTCGGTAGATACGCGCACGGAGTCGAGGATCCAGCGCGCGATGAATAATCTGATGAAGGGCAGGACGAGCTTTATCATAGCTCACAGGCTCTCCACGATCAAGGACGCGGATCTGATTCTCGTTATGAGGGACGGCGACATTGTTGAGCAGGGTACGCACAGCGAACTGCTTAGTCAGAACGGCTTCTACGCGGAGCTGTACAACAGCCAGTTCAATTGATTTTATTTCGAGTTTTTTATCTCGAGAAGATAGGTTTTTGTTAGTATAAAAGTTTAGTGCCCGACGGTGTCTATGATGTATAGATACCGTCGGGTTATTGTTACATCAGCGTTTGATATGGCGTGATACGACGAACGTCCGACCCGCCGTTGAAGAAGGCTTGTGATAAATAAAGCTTTTCCAAAGGCGGAATTGGCAGTCGGGGCTCCCGACCGGCTAAGGCTCGAGTGGCTCACGCGTGTGTTACACTTCGTGTTACACATTATCTGAGCAAGTGTAACGCTGAAAACCCAGTGTTTATGCGGGTTTCGGGGAGGTGTTACACATGTTACACTTTATTTTACATAAGGCTCGGTTTGTAAAATATCCCTGAAAACCAGCGGACTTTTGCAAAAGTTCAGTGTATTGTATATTTGGTGTAACAAGTGTAACATTTATTAAAAAAGTCAGTGTTTATGCGGGTTTAGAGCATTTCGTTATGTGTAACGCAAGTGTAACTCAGGTGTAACATTGTTACACCGAACTCCCGACCCGCCGTTGAAGAAGGCTTGTGATAAGTAAAGCTTTTCCAAAGGCGGAATTGGCAGTCGGGGCTCCCGACCGGCTATGGCTCGCGTGGCTCACGCGTCGAACTCCCGACCCGTAAAAATAACCCGCCCTCAGTGAGAGCGGGTATGTTTTAATAATATGTGAATCACTTGATTTTACGGGCTTCGATGTAGAAACGCTTGTCCTCGGCGTGACCCATTGAGAAGGTCTTTCTCGGGAGTGAGCCGTCCGCTTCGATAGCGGGGAAGAGCTCGCTTTTCTCCATTCCGTCGTAGATGAAGCCGAGCGTCTTGGGCTTGCGGCACAGCGACTTTACTACGTTGGAGCCGTGGATGTAGTCCACCTTGACCTCGGGGTGAGCCTCCACGTAGATGTCGATGAACGACTGCAGGGTGCCGATGGGGAGCTTCGCGGTCTGTCTGACGTGAATACTGCCCGATGATGTGGATGTGATGTAGATGAAGCGCTGATTGGCGCCGTGACCGTTCTCCTCGGTGTATTCGATGAAGCTCTCGATGAAGTCCTTCTCGTCTACGTTGAACAGTACGCGGTAGATGGGCTCAAACTGAATACTCTCGTCGTGGATATTTACGACCTCGACAAGCGCGTAACGCTGGAGCGGATTTTTACTCTTGTTGTAGCACTCCTTGGCGGTGGCGAGCGAGTGGTTGCCGTCGCCTACGGCAAAGAGCATTTTGCCGTCCTTGCCCTTGATCAGACGGTTGAGCGCGTGCTGAACCTCGGAGATCATAGCGTCGTTTAAAAGCCAGCCCTTGATCCTGCCGCCGTCCTTCATCAGACGGAAGTCGTAGGCGAGCTTGTAGTCGTATTTACGGTTTTTAAGCGGCTCGATAACTGAACGCGTCGGGTCGTCGATAAGCAGGAGAATGTGGGGCATATCGAGGGAAGCGTTCTCGCGGATTGCTACTCTGGGAGGCAGACGGTCGAGAACTGTCGCCTCTGTAGCGCGGATGAGAGAGTCGCTGTCGGCTGTGTAGTCGTATTCCTCAAGGTCAATAAGCCCGACGATTCCGCGGCGTATAGTCTTGTTGGACTCACGCTCGACGAATATCATTGAGTTCTTGTACTCCTCAAAGACGCCTTCGCTGAGGTACTTCTCCATTGTGGAGTTGATCTCGGCGATTTTCTCGCTGTTATCCTTTTGCAGATAGACCTCGGGGAGAATGATGTTGAGAGCTGACGGAGCGTCGCCGACGAGCTCCTTTACGTCCTCCCAGTACTCAGGCTCCGAGGTGTACTGGTCGCAGGCTACGACAGCCCATTTTTCAAAATCTTTCTTCGGCAGTAATATATCAGCCGGGTAAAAATGCTTCATTTACGCACCTCTTAAAAGTTTTTACCCTATAAATATACCACATAATACAGTATTTGACAATATTTTAACGTGTTTAAATGTGAAAATTTCTGCTTGTCTGTGGATTTTGAGCGATAAATTTAAAGAAAAGACCAAATTATTTAGAATTAATCACAAAATCTGATTGAATTTAATGTAATAATATGGTATGATTAATTGATAAGGCGCCTGAAATATCGGCTCTTACAAAGGAGTGAAAAAATGGCAAAGAATATACTTGACGCGGTTCTCGCTGCCGAGGAGGAAGCCGAGCGCCGTGAGGAGCAGGCTAAGGCTGAGGCTAAGGAGTCAATAGCCGAGGCTTCAAGGCAGGCTGAGAGGCTTATCGCCGACGCCGAAAAGGAAGCGGCTGACGAAGCCGAGAAGCTTTTCAAAAAGGCTAAGGACGACGGCGAGGATCAGCTTGTTATCGCGCGGCACGCCGCGGACGCAAAATGCTCCGAGCTTGAAAAAACCGCGGAGAAAAACCGCGCTGACGTAATTCAGGGCGCGGTAAACACGGTTTTACTGTAAAACAATAACAGTCTAAAGAAGTGTGGTGATACTGAATTGGCAAAAATGAAAATGAAAAAGGTTCGGATTGTCGCCTTGCGTGAGGACAGAAAGAGGCTCCTGGAGCACCTCCAGGACAGCGCTCTCATCCAGATCAGAAAGCCCGATAAGGAAACCAAGGGCTTCTCGAGGGTGAATGTCAGCTCACAGATGCAGGTTTTCGAGAGGAACGTCACGCTCACCGAGCAGGCGCTCAAAATCCTCGACAACTACGCGCGCGAGAAGAAGGGACTGCTCTCATCCTTTGCGGGAAGAAAGGAGATAGACCCCGACGAAATCGGAGTTATCGCCTCAAAGGCGGGGGAGATTATCGAGCTGTCCAAGAAGATAGTTGACAGAAACAAGACTATCGCCGACAATTCAGCCGAAAAAGTCAGGATCAGGACGGCGCTCGACCAGCTCAGTCTGTGGCAGAACCTCGATATCCCGCTCAACACGTCGGACACAAGGTCAACGGCGGTATTTATCGGAACCCTGCCTGCCGTGTATGACGAGAAAAGCTTGAGCGAGGCGCTCGCCGCTGAGAATCCTAAGCTTGAGTTTGAGCTTGAAATTCAGCACAGCGAGAACAATATGACCTGTTTTGTGCTGTTCGCGCCGAAAAGTCAGAAAACGGCGGCTGAGGATTGTCTGAGAGCTCTCGGCTTCGCGCGGCCTATGAGTCCGACTCACCTTATCCCGACGGAAAAGGTAAAGAGGCTCAACAAGAGGCTCGAGGAGCTTGACGATTCAACGTATAAGGCGGAGAACGATATCGCCGCCTGCGCCGAAAGACGCGAGGAAATCAAGTTTACTCAGGACTACTTCCGCGTTCGAGCGGATAAATACAATGTAATCAACGAGCTGGAGCATACGCGCCACGTATTTGTTATCACGGGATACATTCCCGCGGAGGACTGCGATAAGCTCACAAAGCTCTGCAACAGGGTGGCGACCTGCTATGTTGAGTATGAGGACGCGGGCGACGACGCTCCCGTCAAGCTCAAGAACAACCGCTTCGCAAGACCCGCTCAGGGAATACTTACGATGTACGCGGCTCCGTCGCACGCCGATATAGACCCGACACCGCTGCTGGCGTTCTTCTTCTACTTCTTCTTCGGAATGATGTTCTCCGACGCGGGCTACGGACTGCTGATGGTAGTGGCTATCGGCATTGTGCTCAAGGTCTTTAAGCCCGACGAGAAGATGAGGAACAACCTGAAGCTCTTCCAGTACTGCGGAGTTTCGACGTTCTTCTGGGGCTTGATATTCGGAAGTATATTCGGCGACGCGCCTGTCGCGCTGTACAACCTGTTCACAGGCTCGAAGCTTACTATGGCTCAGCTTTTGCCGTGGCCTACTCTCGACCCGCAGAAAGACGCGCTGCTCTTGATGATTATTTCGATAGCGTTCGGTCTTGTGCATATCCTTGTGGGTATGGGATGTAAGTTCTACGTCTGCTTCAAGGAAAAGAGGTACGCCGAGGCGTTCTTCGACACGGGATTGTGGATGCTGATGCTCATAGGCTTCGGCGTTCTCGCCGCGGGTATGGCGTTCGGACAGACTCTCGTATATATCGGAGCGGGAATCGCGATTGCCTGCGCGGTGGGACTTGTGCTCACTCAGGGCAGAGGCAAGAAGGGCTTCGGTAAGGTCATCGGAGGTCTGGCGTCGCTCTACGACATCACAAGCTACGTAAGCGACCTGCTGAGCTATTCAAGACTTCTCGCGCTCGGTCTGACGACGGGAGTTATGGCTCAGGTGTTCAATATGCTGGCGACGATGTTCGGCACAAGCGTTGTGGGAATAATCTTCCTCGTAGTGATCATGCTTGTGGGACACGCCATCAACATAGGACTCAACGCGCTCGGCTCGTATGTCCATACGATGAGATTACAGTACGTTGAGATGTTCAGTAAATTCTACGAGGGCGGCGGCAAGGAGTTTGAGCCGTTCTCGCTGCAGAGTAAATACATTAAAATTCAGGAGGATAAATAATTATGAATGGTATATTTTTCGCGCTTTTAGGCGCTTCAATCGCGACTGCTCTCGCCGGCTTTGGTTCGGCTAAGGGTGTTGGCGGAGCCGCTCAGGCTTCGATGGGAGTTCTCTCAGAGGATTCCTCTATGTTCGGTAAGATGCTCGTTCTGACGCTTCTCCCCGGTACTCAGGGACTTTACGGCTTTATCGTAGGCTTCCTCGTACTTGTTAACTGCGGCGTTCTCGGCGGCGATATCCCCACACTCGGTCAGGGACTCGCTTACTTCGGCGCTTCTCTCGCGATCGGTATCGGCGGTATGGTATCGGGCTTTGCTCAGGGTAAAGCCGCGGTTTCGGGTATCGCTATGAGCGCGAAGGACGACAGAAACTTCTCCAAGGCTATGGTTTCCGTAACTCTCGTTGAGATTTACGCCCTCCTCGCGTTTATCGTATCACTGCTCGTAGTTATCACTGTTCCGACACTTAAAATCTAAGTAATTTTTACGGAAGGGTGGTGTCTGAATGAACAGCTCAGACAAGATTATTGACCGCATCGGCTTGGACTGCGACGAGGCTGTCGCCAAGATCGAGGCGGAGGCGCGTGAAAAACGCGACAGTATTATAAGCGAGGCGGAGAAAACCGCTTCTAAGAATAGGGCGGAGCTCGAAAAACAGACTCTCAGGAAGCTCGCTCAGATGGACGCTTCCGCCAAGAGCCGCTGTGAGCTTGAGATCCGCAACACCGTGCTCAAGAAACGCAGGGAGGAAATCGACAGGACTGTCGAGGAGCTCAGAGCTTTCCTGCTTGGTCAGAGCGACAACGACTACTTTGAGTTTATATACAAGCTGGCTTCCAAGCTTAACGGCGCCGAGGGCGAGGTTATGCTCAACGCCAAGGATAAAAGCAGGCTTCCCGCGGACTTCTCCGAGCGCTTCAACGCCTCGGGCAACAGAGTGACCGTCAGCGAAAATACTGCCGATATCGACGGCGGCTTTATACTCAAAAACGGAAATATTGAGGAAAACTACGGAATCTCTGCGCTTATATCCTCAAACCGCGACAGACTTGAGGACTACATCAACCGCGGGCTCTTTGAGCAGTAAGGAGGCGCTATGAGTTTTTCATACGAGTATTCCGTCGGCTCGGTAAGAGCCAAGGAAAAATCCCTCCTGAACAGCACCGACGTTGAACAGCTTCTCGCCTGCAAAAACGAGGGCGAGCTGTGCGATATGCTCAGGGACAAGGGCTACGGCGACGGCAACAGCGTTGACGAGATTCTGAGCGACCGCACCGACAAGGCGTGGGAGTATCTCAGGACGACAGCTCCCGACTTTGAGATTTTTACGCCGTTCCTTATCGGCAACGATATCCACAACCTCAAGGTCGTGCTCAAGGGTACGCTGTCCGCGCGCAAGTATGAGCACTTGCTTTTAGAGCCGACGACTATCGACAGGGAAACGCTTGTCAAGACGGTTGAAGCCAGAAACTTTTCAGGGCTTCCCGAGTGGCTCGCTCAGAGCGCGGGTATGGCTTATGAGACGCTCTCCTCAAAGGGTGACGCCAGAGAGTGCGACGCGCTTATCGACGCGGCGGCTATGAAGCGTATGCTCGAGCTTTCGGAGGGCTGTAAATCAGAGTTTTTGAAGGAATATTTCAGAACGCTGGTGTTTTATAACAATATTAAAATCGCTGTCCGCAGTATGAATACAAGAGTCAGCGCGGAGTTTCTTGACACCGCCTTGTGCGAGGTTCAGGACTTCCGCAAGAAAACCGTTATCGACGCTGTGCTCAAGGGCAACCTGCTCGACGAGCTGTCGCGCTTTGCGGAGTACGACTGCAAAACCGCCGTTGAGGAGTACAAAAAATCTCCCTCGGATTTTGAGCGGTTTGTCGATAACAAGCTGATCGTCGCCGCCCGTGAAAGCTGTAAAAGGGCGAGTGAGGGCGCTGAGCCGATTTTGGGATATTACCTCGCCGTTGAGGCTGAGAAAAAGGTTATCCACATCATCGCCAGCGGACTGAGGACTGAGTCGGAACGCGAAATCATAAGAGAAAGGCTGCGTGAGATTTATGGCTAAGAATATTGCCGTAATCGGCGACGCTGAGAGCATCAAGGGCTTCTCGGCTATCGGGATAGACATTTATCCCTGCGACGAAGCCGAGGAAGCGGCGCGGCTTTTGAGAAACGTTGCCGACAGCGAGACCTACGCTATAATCTACCTCACTGAGACGGTCTACAGGCAGACTGTAAAGGAACGCTCAAGATATGAGGAAAGACTTACACCCGCGGTAATTCCGCTCCCGGGAGTAACGGGCAATATGGGTACGGGCAGAGAAAGACTCTCGTCCTTTGTTGAAAAAGCGGTAGGTTCTGATATTATTTTCAACAACTGAGGTGAATAGATTGAATACAGGAATTATTTCAAAGGTCGCGGGACCGCTCGTTATCGCGGACGGTATGCGCGACGCGAATATGTTTGACGTTGTCCGCGTAAGCGAAAAAAGGCTTATCGGCGAGATCATAGAGATGCACGGCGACAGAGCCTCTATCCAGGTTTATGAGGAGACCTCGGGTCTCGGACCAGGGGAGAAGGTCGAGTCTACGGGAGCTCCGCTGTCGGTTGAGCTCGGACCCGGACTCATCGGCGCGATTTACGACGGTATCCAGCGTCCGCTTAACGAAATCATGAAGGTCGCGGGAACCAACCTCACAAGAGGCGTTGACGTTCCCTCCCTCGACCATGAAAAGAAATGGAAGTTTACTCCGTCCGTCAGGGAGGGAGATAAGGTAAAATCGGGCGATACTCTCGGCACTGTTCAGGAGACCGCCGCTGTGCTTCATAAAATCCTCGTGCCCAACAAAATCGAGGGCACCGTTACAAATATCAAAGAGGGCGAATTTACTATCGACGAGGTCGTCGCCGAGGTTGACGGCAAGGAAGTCAAGATGTTTACGACCTGGCCTGTACGAGTCGGCAGACCTTACAAAAAGAAGCTCTCTCCCGATATTCTTCTGACAACAGGTCAGCGTCCGATAGATACGCTCTTCCCGCTCGCTAAGGGCGGCGTAGCGGCTGTACCCGGACCGTTCGGTTCAGGTAAGACGGTAGTTCAGCATCAGCTCGCAAAGTGGGCTGCCGCGGACATCATCGTCTACATCGGCTGCGGTGAGCGCGGTAACGAGATGACCGACGTTCTTAACGAGTTCCCCGAGCTTAAGGACCCGAGGACAGGCAACTCTCTTATGGAGAGAACAGTGCTTATCGCGAACACCTCCGATATGCCCGTTGCGGCGCGTGAGGCTTCGATTTATACAGGTATCACAATCGCCGAGTATTTCAGAGATATGGGCTACACCGTAGCGCTTATGGCTGACTCCACTTCGCGCTGGGCTGAGGCTCTGCGTGAAATGTCGGGACGACTTGAGGAAATGCCCGGTGAGGAAGGCTATCCCGCATACCTCGGCTCACGTCTTGCTCAGTTCTACGAGAGAGCAGGCCGCGTTATCGTAAACGGTACCGAGGATACAGAGGGTGCGCTCTCGGTTATCGGCGCCGTATCGCCCCCGGGCGGCGACATCTCCGAGCCTGTATCTCAGGCTACGCTGAGAATCGTTAAGGTTTTCTGGGGACTTGACGCTCAGCTCGCGTACAAAAGACACTTCCCCGCGATCAACTGGCTGACCAGTTATTCGCTCTATACAGACCAGCTCGAAAACTGGTTCAAGGAAAATGCCGCCGAGGACTTTATGGAGCTTCGCGGCAGGCTTATGGCTCTGTTGCAGGATGAGGCTGAGCTCGAGGAAATCGTAAACCTCGTAGGTATGGACGCTCTCTCCGCGGGCGACAGACTCAAGCTCGAGACCTCGCGCTCTATCCGTGAGGACTACCTCCACCAGAACGCCTTTGACCCGACCGATACTTACACCTCGCTCAAGAAGCAGGTTAAGATGATGAGAACGATTCTGAGCTACTACGACAAGGCGTCTGACGCTCTTGACGAGGGCGCGGATATCGAAATGCTCGTTAACATCCCCGTCCGTGAGAGGATCGGACGTTATAAATACGAACCCGAAAATAAGATTGACGAGGAGTTTGAGTCTATTCAGGCTCAGCTTGATACGGAAATCGCCGATGTGCTGAAAAGGAGTGACGACTGATGCCAAAGGAATACCGTACTATACAGGAGGTCGCGGGCCCGCTTATGATGGTAAGCGACGTTGACGACGTAAAGTATGACGAGCTCGGCGAGATCGAGCTCCCCAACGGCGAGACGCGTCGCTGCAAGGTGCTTGAGGTCAACGGCAGTAACGCTCTGGTACAGCTCTTTGAATCCGCGGCGGGTATCAACCTCGCGGGCTCAAAGGTAAGATTCTTGGGAAGGTCAATGGAGCTGCCCGTTTCACCCGATATGCTCTCCCGAGTATTTGACGGTCTGGGCAATCCTATCGACGACGGCCCCGCGCTGATTCCCGATAAGAGAATGGATATCAACGGCACGCCGATGAATCCCGCGGCGAGAAACTATCCGCAGGAGTTTATTCAGACGGGCGTTTCCGCAATCGACGGACTTAACACGCTTGTAAGAGGTCAGAAGCTGCCTATCTTCTCAGCCTCGGGACTTCCGCACGCTCAGCTCGCGGCGCAGATCGCGCGTCAGGCGGCTGTACGCGGTAAGGACGAGCAGTTCGCGGTTGTGTTCGCGGCTATGGGTATCACCTTTGAGGAGAGTAACTATTTTATTCAGTCCTTTAAGGAGACGGGCGCTATCGACAGAACGGTTATGTTCGTCAACCTCGCCAACGACCCCGCTATCGAGCGTATCGCGACTCCGAGAATGGCGCTCACCGCCGCGGAGTATCTCGCGTTTGACCTCGGTATGCACGTTCTCGTTATTATGACGGATATCACAAACTACGCGGACGCTCTGCGTGAGGTATCGGCGGCTCGTAAGGAGGTTCCCGGACGACGCGGATATCCCGGCTATATGTATACAGACCTTGCGACTCTCTATGAGCGCGCGGGCAGACTCAGAGGCAAGGACGGCTCGATCACGCTTATTCCTATCCTCACAATGCCCGAGGATGACAAGACTCATCCCATCCCCGACCTTACGGGATATATCACAGAGGGTCAGATCATTCTCTCGCGTGAGCTCTATCGAAAGGGCGTTATGCCCCCGATCGACGTTCTCCCGTCGCTCTCGCGACTCAAGGATAAGGGTATAGGTCCCGACAGAACGCGTAAGGATCACGCGGCTACGATGAACCAGCTTTTCGCGGCTTACGCGAGAGGTAAGGACGCGCGTGAGCTGATGGTTATTCTCGGCGAGGCGGCGCTTACCGATATGGACAAGAAGTACGCCGAGTTTGCCGAGGCGTTCGAGAGAAAGTACGTCAGCCAGGGCTTTGACGCTAACCGCTCGATCGAGGAGACGCTCGACATCGGCTGGAAGCTGCTCGAGATACTTCCGCGCTCCGAGCTCAAGAGAATCAAGGACGATATGCTTGACGAGTTCTACGGAAAGGCGTAAGCTATGGCTGTAATGAATGTAAATCCGACGCGAATGCAGCTCACAAAGCTTAAAAAACAGCTTGTGACGGCGGTGCGCGGACATAAAATGCTAAAGGATAAGCGCGACGAGCTTATGCGGCAGTTCCTTGACTTAGTCAGGGAAACTAAGGAGCTGCGCGAGAAGGTTGAGGCTCAGCTTGAAAACTGCAACAACCATTTCGTCAACGCGAGCGCCGTTATGAGCAAGGAGGCGCTGGACGCGTCGCTTATGTCGCCGAAGCAGCAGTTGAATATTGAGACGACCTCAAAGAACGTTATGAGCGTTGAGATTCCTCAGTTCACGTCCTCGGCGAGAACGAGTGACAGCGGCGACATCTTCCCCTACGGCTTTGCGTTTACCTCCTTTGAGCTTGACGACGCGATCGTTTCGCTCAACAGCGTGCTGCCCGACCTTATAAAGCTCGCGCAGTATGAAAAGAGCTGCGAGCTGATGTCGGCTGAAATTGAAAAAACGCGCCGCAGAGTTAATTCTCTGGAGCACGTTATGATCCCGAGGTATCAGGAAACGATCAAATATATCTCGATGAAGCTCGAGGAAAACGACCGCTCCAGCCGTACAAGGCTGATGAAGGTCAAGGATATGCTGCTGGATAAGGAGCATAATTACTCGGGAAAATACGGTAACTAATTCATCATTAACCGCTTGCGGTTAATTTCATTACGAAGTAATATTATGATGCGAAGCATTATTTCATTTATCATTAATGATAATCGCTTCGCGAATGAAATGAATTACATTCATGATATTTGCCTACGGCAAATGATATTCGCGCTGCGAATGATGAATGCGGAATTAAATTGGGCAGAAAGGTATGACCTTTCTGCCCGTTTTTTTATGTGAGATGCTTTTATACTAAATCACAGATTTGAGGTAGTCGGTGATCTCGGCCTCGGTCGTCATTGACATTACAGCCTCGGCGACCTTGTCGGCTTCTTCCTTTGTCCACTTTGAGATGTTCTTTCTGACCTTGAGGACTGACGGAGCCGATACGCTGAATTCGGTGAGTCCGAAGGAGATAAGCAGAGGAATCATCATCGGGTTTGCCGCCGCTTCGCCGCACATTCCGACGGGGATGCCTACCTCGCGCGCGCACTTGATGATACGCTGAATCATCATAAGAACGCTGGGCTGGAACGGTGAGTAGAGATACGCGACGTCGCTGTTGCCGCGGTCTGCCGCCATTGTGTAGCCCGTGAGGTCGTTGGTGCCGATTGAGAAGAAGTCGGCTTCCTTGGCGAGCAGGTGAGCGATTACGCCTGAGGCGGCGGTCTCGGTCATTACGCCGACCTTGATGTTTTCATCAAATTCTATGCCTGAGGCTTTCAAATCAGCCTTGGCTTCCTCTACGAGAGCCTTGCCCTCTCTGAGCTCCTCGATCGCCGTGATGAGCGGGAACATAATTCTTACGTCGCCA
>CACYDB010000017.1 GCA_902773035.1 uncultured Ruminococcus sp.
CAGTTCATCCTCAACGGCGGAACAGGCAAGACAAGCGTCGTCGGCGACTCAAACTACTACCTGCTCGGACGCGTTATCGAGGAAGCCTCGGGAATGGACTACAAAAGCTTTATCGAGAGCAGGATCATCAAAAAGCTCGGGCTCAAAAACACAGGCTTCGTAAGCCCCAAAGCCAAGATGACGGGCTATAACGTCGATACGGGTCAGTGGCGTTACACGATGGAACAGCCCACCATGAACTCCTTCGGCTTTATGTTCTCGAGTTTCGGAATCGTTTCGACCGCGGAGGACACAGCTAAGTTTTTCGCCGCGATCGTCAACCGTACTCTAACCAAAACCGACATCATCAGAGAAGCTAAAAAGACAAATACAAACTTCGGCTACGGCTTCACGATCGACGGCCGCAACCTTCACGCCGAAGGCAGAACCTACCTGCACTCCTCATATGTTTTCATCAATCCCGAAAACTACGAGTGCGCCGTACTTCTCTCCAACTTCACGGGCAACTCCGACATCAGCACAATGGGCAACGATATCCACCAGGTTATCAACTCCAAAATCAACGGAATCCTGCTCGAGCATACAGATCAAAAAGAATTCGGACTCTAAAATAACAACGCCGCGGCTATCAGGTCGCGGCGATTTTTATACGCAAAAAGCGGCACAGCCTGAGCTGTACCGCCGTTGTCAGTTAATCAAGTCTTTCTCCGTACATCTTATCAAAGTAGTTCTGATAATCGCCTGAGAGAATGTTCTGCCACCATTCCTTGTGGTTGAGGTACCAGTCGATAGTCTGTCTGATGCCGTCCTCAAACTTTGTCTGAGGCAGCCAGCCGAGCTCCTCGTGAATCTTCGTCGGGTCGATAGCGTAGCGCATATCGTGACCGGGACGATCGGTGACGTATGTGATAAGGCTCTCGGGCTTGCCGAGCTGCTTTAAGATCGTCTTGACAACCTCGAGGTTACTCTTTTCATTGTGACCGCCGATGTTGTAGACCTCGCCTACTCTTCCCTTGCGCATTACAAGGTCGATAGCGGCGCAGTGATCCTCAACATAGAGCCAGTCGCGGACGTTCTCGCCCTTGCCGTAAACGGGAAGCGGCTCGTCAGCTAAAGCGCGGCTGATTATCAGCGGAATAAGCTTCTCAGGGAAGTGATACGGTCCGTAGTTATTGGAGCAGCGCGTAATACTTACGGGCAGCTTAAAGGTTCTGTGATACGCCAGTACGAGCAAATCCGCGCTCGCCTTTGAGGCTGAATACGGGCTTGACGTATGGATCGGAGTTGTCTCGGTGAAGAAGAGGTCGGGTCTGTCGAGCGGTAAATCGCCGTAGACCTCGTCCGTGCTGACCTGATGATAACGCTTGATACCGTACTCGCGGCAGGCGTCCATAAGCACCTGAGTGCCGAGAATATTGGTTTGCAGGAAGATCTCGGGATTCTCAATCGAGCGGTCAACGTGGCTCTCCGCCGCAAAGTTGACGACGATATCGGGCTTCTCCTCCTCAAAGAGCTTGTACACAGCTTCTCTGTCGGCGATATCAGCCTTTACGAATTTGAACTTCGGATTTTTGAGCGCTTCCTCAAGAGTCTCGAGGTTGCCCGCGTATGTCAGCTTATCGAGGCAGATGATCTCGTCCTCGGGATGATTTTTCAGTTCATAATAAACAAAGTTGCCGCCGATAAAGCCGGCGCCACCTGTAACTATAATCTTCATATTGTACTCCTTTGTTCGAGTTTAGGTTTAATCTATTTTAATACACAAAAGGCTTTTTGTCAATTATATTGCGGAGGACGGTTTTTTATACTGTAAATTTATTCATAGTTCGCCTCGTAAAGAGCTATAAAATGCCATTAATCCATACATTTTTAGAATTATTTGTAAGTTTTAAACAAAAGATATGCTGATAGTTTGTATAGTTTGGCGAGCATTTTCTGCGAATATATGATAAAATATACCTTGGCAATCGGGACAATAAAAACTCTCCCCGATTCAAGATTCAGAAAAGGAGAAATGAAAATGAAAACTAAAAGATTAGTCAGCGTAGTTCTGGCGGTTCTTATGCTTCTCAGCGTTTTCGCGATTCTTCCCTCAGGCGCTTTTGCCGCGACGACAGGTAAGACCGTGACATTCGTTCCCGGAGAAGCTAACACAGCTTCACCGGCTTGGTTCGCATGGACTTGGAACACAGGCGACGTAAGCGGCAAATGGGTAAAGGGCAACGGCACAGATTCCGTAGCTTTTGACGGTATACTCGGAAACGTTGTATTCGTAAGAATGCCCTCAGGCGCTACAGCGGGCGACTGGGATACACGCTGGAACCAGACAGATGATCTCAACTCAGCCGATGGTAACGTATTCACCTTCACAAAATGGAACGAGTCAATTATGGACGGCGTGTGGTCAACAGTTAATCCCACAAACCCGACTCAGTCATCCGACAACGCCGAGGGCACATACACAGCCACTCTCAATACAGGCTCATACTCAGCCGACGGCGAATTCTTTGCTTGGACATGGACAAACAATGGTATGCCGGGTCACTGGGTAACAGGTACAAAGTCAGGCAATAACATCGTTTTCTCAGAGCTTTGCAACCGCGTAATCTTCGCTTCCTTCACAGGTGTTGAAGCGGGCGGCACTCCCGATGACAAATGGACAGGCAGAGTCGCTCAGACAGAAACTCTCACACTCAAGAACGGCGGCACATTTACGCTTTCAGGCAAGACTACAGGCGACGACGGCTTCGGCAATACTATTTCCGCTTATACAGGCACCTGGACAGGCGGCTCAGACGTTCCCGAGGTTACTCCGAGCACTCCCGCCGGCACAACCGAGGGCACCTTCTCCGCAAGCGTAGATATGGGCTCATACGGCTTCGACGGTTCCGTTTTCGCATGGACATGGACGCTCGGCGAGCTCAACGGCCACTGGGTAACAGGTACAGTCGACGACGGCAAGATCACATTTACAGGTCTTAACAACCGCATCATCTTTGCGACCTTCTCAGACATTCCCGCAGACGAGGCGCCCGATAAAGACTGGACAGGCAAGGTAGCTCAGACCGAGGATCTCAGCCTTATGCACGGCGGCACATTCACAATCTCCGGCAAGGAAACAAAGGCGACAGGCGATTACTACAAAGGTTCATGGGTAGGCGGCGTAGCCGTTCCCGACGAGCCTGAGACTGAGCCCGTCGAGACTGACCCGGGCATCTACAGCGCTAAGCTCAACACAGGCGACGCGGGAATCGAGCACGACTGGTGGGCTTGGACATGGAACGACGGCGGCGCCGCGGGACACTGGGTACAGGGTACCGCAGGCGATGATGATACAGTCACATTCGACGCTCTCTGCGATACCGTAATCTTCGGCGCCTTCGACGGCAAGCCGGCTAAGGACTGGTCAAACAGAGTAGGTCAGACAGCTCAATTAACCGTTGTTAACACCGCAACATACAAAATCACAAATCTCACCGAGGGCACTGACGAGTTCAGCGGCACTCCTCTCACAATCTTTGAAGGCGAATGGGGCGAGCCCGAGGAAACTGAGCCCGCTTCAACCACAGAGCCCGAATCAGAAACAAACGAGACTATAGAAACAACAGAGCCTGTTGAGACAACAGAAGCTACAGACGCTACCGAGGCTACAACCGCCGAGGTAACTACCGAGCCTGTAGAAACAACAGAACCCACCGAGGCTACAACAGCCG
>CACYDB010000018.1 GCA_902773035.1 uncultured Ruminococcus sp.
CGCGTCGTGGTTAAAACCACTCCTTCAACTCCTTATTTTGCACAGCGCTTTTGCTCCCTTTATCCGCCACTGGCGGCGGTCGCAACGCTACCAATTCCGCCATACCTGCTTATTCAACTTTGTTATTATATCAAACTTTTCGCTGCTTGTCAATAATCAGAGTCTACTTATGTTGAATTAATTCTTTATTAGAAATTTGGAAACCCGCGTACTTGTTGAGGTCGCTCAGCGTGATGTCGTGTCCCATAAGTCTTGTGCTCAGGGGAGCGAGCTCCATATAGTCGCCGTAGTGGTTAGTCAGATATTCCTTGTACTTCGCGGGGACGGGCATAGGATAGCCGTTGAACTCGAGGCGTATCTCGTCGTCGAGAAAGCTCTTGTCAAAGCCGCCCTTGTGCACGCTCTTGCCCATACCGTCGTAGAGGTATTTCGCGTTCTTCTTATGCTTGAACATCTCCAGCGTAAAGAGAAGCATTCTCGTTGAGAAGCGCAGGGGGAAGATGTTCTTGCAGAAGTTCGTGATTACCGACTGGAACTTGCTGTCATTCTCAGCCTTGCGGTGATTCCATTTATTAAATACGCACGCGAGCCAGAACAGCGTCAGCCTGCTGTGAATCTTCTGACCGAGCTTAGAGTTTGCGGTCTTATCGTGGCAGAAAATATCAAACGCGAAGCCGTTATCCATTCCCTTGTGATTCTTAGAGAAATCGGTCGCGAATACAGTGCCCGAAATTCTCAGCTTCGCGTAGCAGTAGTTGTAGGTCTTGTCCTTCTTGGGATCGTAGAGCTTCATTCCGTCGGGAAGCTCCGAGGGCGCGATTTCGAGGAACTTGTCGTAATCGTCGCGCAGCATCATAATGTCAACGTCGTCGTCCCAGGGGATAAAGCCCTTGTGACGCGCCGCGCCCAAAAGTGTGCCGCCGCCGAGATACCAGCGGATGTTGTGCTTGCGGCAGATACGGTCAACCTCGAGCAGATACGCCATAAGTATCTCCTGAATTGCGTCGAGCCTGCCCTTGTGCTCGTGAGGGAATCGGAAGTCGCCGACGTCCTCGCCTGTATATCTCATAACCGCGAGCTCCAGCGCTGTGTCGAGGTCGATTATCGGCGTAAAGCCCTTGTCTTTGAGCTTGCCGCAGTTGAGACCGTTGCCCTCAAAGCCGCAGTCGTCGGTCATAGTAATCCTCGCGGATGAAAAAATATCGCGCAGCTTCGCGGCGAGCGAGCCCGTTGAAACGGTCAGAGCGTCGTCGCTTAAATTATAAACGCCTGTGAGGTTGTTTTTGAGTGAGTATACCACTGCCTCAAAAACATCGGTCATATAGATAAAGGAGAGTTTTCTGTCGGTGCTTTCGAGAGAGGTCTCCTCGCCCTTGGCTACCGCCTTGAAAACGTCCTCAAGTCCATTGTAGATATCGGCGCCCGGGGCGATTATCGTACCCGCGCGTATGATCGTCGATTTGCTCTCGTCCGCTGAGCCGACGAAAATGCTCTCGATTGAGCGCAGAAGCTGAACGCCGTAATCCTCCGTTCCCGCAAAGCCCATCTCAGTCTCAGCAAAGGCGCGGTACTTGTTCTGACCTTTGCCGTAAACGCGGCTGTCGGACATAAGTATAAGACGCTCGGGAGATTTAGCCTCGGCGCAGCCGAGAATGTTTCTAAGAGCGCTGGTTTCTTCTATAAATTCGGGCATCGTGCCGAGAATCTTCTCTCCGCAGAGTCCCGTGTGTATTATTATATCAATCTTTTGCTTGATGTCGCTGACGCGATCTGTAGCGGTGAAGATGAAGTCAGACCTGTCCTTGAGCTCGGGGTAAATTGTTTCCTCAAGCTTGCCGTTGGGCGAGCATAGGAAAACCTTAACGTCAAGAGCAAGCTTGTCGTTGAGGGTGAGCAGGGTATAGGCGAGAGCTCTCGCGAGAGACCGTCCCGAAATCAGAACGCTTTTGCCTTTGAAAACGTCGGGCTTGAGCTCTGTCATAGCGGGCGTGCACGCCCAGTCGTACTGAAATGTGTTCAAAACTTCCTTCATCAGCAATTACATCACCTCCGAGAGAATCTTCGCGCTTCTGACAATTCCGTTTGAAACGCTGACCTTGGGCGTAAAGCCGAGGGCGCAGAGCTTGGAGTTGTCGAGAACCTTAATCGTCGGCGAGATGGGGGAGATGACCTTGGGCGAACCCTTAGCCTCAACGGTTAATTCTTTATCAGAAAAAAGCTTTACGCAATGGTGTGCGAAAAGCGACGGCGCGCCGATATAGCCCGAGGCTATATTGTAAATCTCAGCCTGTTTTCCGTCGAGCAGGACGGTGAGCAGAGCCTCCGCGGCGTCCGTGATGTATATATAGCTCTGAGGCGTGCTGTCGTCGGAGTCGATAACGATTGTCCGACCGCGCAGCGCCTCGGTGATGATCTGAATATGTCTGCTTTCTCCGCCAAACTCCGTAGCTCCGTAAATCAGCGATGAACGGCTAAGGCTTATGTCGATACCGTCAGTCCTGTAAAGTCGCAGAGCGAGGCTCTCAGCCATTCTCTGAGCCTGAATATAGCGGCTCGAGGGATCGGCGGGATTGACGTAGCCCATATCGTCCTCAAAGATTACGTCCTTACCATTGAAAACGTCGCCGTATACGCCCGAGTAGGTATTAATAAGCGCGCGGGCTGAGCTCTGCTTGATGAACGCGAGCAGATTGATAAGCGCCGCCTCGCTGTCGAGCTTGACGAAGCTCTCGGTATGGATCACAAAATCTGCTGAAACGCTGAGCAGGGCGGAGTAGTCGCGGCTTACGATAAAGTCGATGTCATTTCTGTTGGTAAGCTTGCCGTACCTTCTGAAAATATCCTCGCCCGCGTCAACGGCGATAACCTTTGTGTCCGCGGAGTTTATATCATTGTTGATAAGCAGAGCTGTCGCAAGGTAAATGCCGAGCAGCTCTCCCGCGCCCGTAATGAGCACGGTTTTGCCGTTAAAACGCGAAAAATCAGTACTACCTTCGGTAATACTGAGTATATCGCTGTATAAATTCGGACTGAGAAGTTTTTTTACTTCATATTCCATAGTTATTCTCCATAACAACCTGGTATCCTTTGCGCAAGGATACCTTAGGTGTGTTCAGGTTTTGTTAATCTGTTGCCGGAGTTTCGGTACCGTAATGACTCGCGCGGTAATCCTCGAGCTCCTTGGAATACTGCTCAAGGTCAGCCTCAAACTGCTCAAGTCTCTTTTTATGCTTGGGCAGAAGCTGCTCCTCGCGCCTTACGTCATCACCCTCGCCGGCGTCGGCGATTCTCTTTTCAAGCTGAGCGATTTTCTTTTTACGTCGCTCGATCTGAGTTGTGCGCTTGTCAACGAGGTAGACGAGGTGGGTTTCCTCTGTAGGACCGTCAAAAAGGAGCTGTCCCTTTTTCATATAAACGGCGCGCTCGCAGATTTCCTTAACGGAATTGGCGTTGTGACTTACGTAGAGTACGGTAACGCCGCTCTCCATAATGTCGCGTATCTTATTGCGGCACTTAGCCTTGAAAGACGCGTCGCCTACCGCCAGAGCCTCGTCGATTACGAGGATATCGGGCGAGATATTGACGTTGATAGCGAAGCCCAGACGGACTCTCATACCGCTTGAATATGTTCTTACAGGCTGGTCTATGTAGTCGCCGAGCTCGGCAAAGTCTATAACAGCCTCCTCGATAGTCTTGATCGTGTCCTCGTCAAGACCGAGGATATAGCCCTTGAGGTAGATGTTCTCTCTGCCCGTCATATCCATCGAGAAGCCGGCTGTAAGCTCAAGCAAAGCCGCGACCATACCGTTGACCGTTACCTTACCCTCGTCGGGGAAGGTAACGCCCGTGATAGTTTTGAGCAGCGTTGATTTACCGCAGCCGTTGTCGCCCATAAGACCGACAGACTCGCCGCGTCTGATTTCAAGGCTTACGTCGTCGAGCGCCTTGTGGATGATGGGATTCTTGGGCTTTTTGAAAAGCGCGCGGAATCTTTCCTGATCGCTCTTATAGAGTGTGTACGCCTTGGATACGTGCTCGATTTTTATAATCGGTTCCGAGGTCATATCGACCTCGACCCTCTGCATATTCTCAAAATTTGACATAGTTTCCTCCGTTTAATGAGGTGGTTCTCGGATTGTTAATTAAAGAACATCGGGAATCTTCTTTCTCAGGCGGTTGTAATTGAATACGCCGAGGAAGAACAGAATGATGAACTCAACGATAAAGATGATAAACTCCGTCTTGAACTCAAAGAACCATCTGTTGTATAAGAACGCGTTTCTGTAGCCGTTAACGAAGAAGTTGATGGGGTTAAACAGCATGATCGTATCGAGAGGCGCGGGCAGGTCGTAGGAGTTGTAGATAACGCCTGTGAGCCAGAATATACCCGACATAATGGATACGATAGCGTTCTCGAGGTCGGGGCTGAACGCGCACATCGGCGCCGTAGTCCACGACAGGAACAGGAAGAACAGGAACATAAGCGGCATATAGAAGAAGATCTGCATATTATACCAGCTTGTGCCCCACATAAACGCCACGATCACATACATAATCAGCGACAGCGCCAGATGTACGTAAATCCTCGCAATCGAGGTAAAGGTCATAATCGTGGAAACAGGGAAGTTGATTTTAGTTACGTATTGCCTGTGGCTGCGGATATCCTTGGCGCCCTTGGTGATACTCTCGGAGATAAAGAACCACGGAATAAATCCGACAAGCATAAACAGGAATCGGTCAAACGACAGGATATGGTCGTGGATCATAACGTCAACGTGACCGAGCTTTTTGATACCGATGGTGAATGCGAACCAGTATACAAACAGGGTAAACGCGGGTTTTACTACTGCCCAAAGCGGACCGATAGCCGCGCCCTTGTAGGTTTTTACGAGCTCGGTTTTAGCGAGAACAAAAATACGCTTGCCGAAGCTCTTGTGTTCGCTGATAATGTCCTTAAGAAAAACTATTATCATCGCCCCCTTTTGTTACGATAAAAATATCTTTTGACATACTTTTCTATTATATTTATATTATATAACATTTTAGTGTTTTGTCAATAATTATAACTAAACACTGATTATAAAACATCGCATATTTTTTGTGGTTTTTTACCAGTTTTGCGATTTAATGAATTTCGGCGTAAAAACAGGGCAGACATCGCTGCCTGCCCTGAAAGTATTAAGCTGTAAAATTATTCTGAGTACTCGCTCCAGCCTGAACCGTCGTAAATCTGTCCCGCGCCCGGAATGTCGAGGTCGCCTGTCTTACCGCCGTCGTTACCGATGGTGAAGATAACCTTTGTCGCGCCCTCGGGAATCTCAGCGCGGAATACGTCTCCGCTGACGTTTTCCATAGCCTGACCCGGCCATGTCATCATCTTGGTATTCTCGTCTGACCAGAAGTAGACGTTGCAGGGGTTCCAGTTATTTGTATTTTTGAAGTAGATGTAGTTACTGGCAGGAGACGGCTCTGTCTCGGGCTCGGGATCTGTAGGAGCGTCTGTCGGAGTCTCTATAACGGGAGCCTGAGTTGCCTGTGTAGGAGCCTGAGTAGCGGGCTGTGAGCCGCCTGTGTATTCGCCTGTCTTGCCTGAGCCTGAGAGCTTGGCGAGATATTTCTGAATACAGGTAGCGTCCTTGACGTTAACGTTGCCGTCCTGATTTACGTCGGAAACCGCCAGTGAATCGCCCTTGAGAGTTTTAAGCATAGCGGCGTGCTCCTGAATAAGAGTAGCGTCCTTGATGCTTACGGAGTTGTCGAGGTTAGCGTCGCCGTAGATGAGCTGTTTGCCGGGAACTACGGGAGCTGTAGTTGTCGGAGGATTGGTAGTTGTGCTTGTCGGAGGAGCTGTAGTCGGCTGAGGCTCGTCGCCTGAAGCGGCGTTCTCTACGAGGATAGTGCCGTTAGCTCCCGAGTTGAAGCTTACCTTGCCGCCCGATACTGTAGCAGTCTTGCCGTCGTAGGCGTTCTTTACAACAGTGCCGTCGGTGAATGTGCCGTTGAGAGTGATTGTAACGTTCTGGTTAGCGCCCGCGGCGATTACGCACGCTACGCTGTCCTTAACGCCGCCCTTGTCGTACTTTCTCGCGAAGGCTGTACCCGAGGAAGCGGTAAGATTTGTATGACTTCCCGCGCCTACGGCTACGTGATTTCTTCTGAATCTACCGACCTTGCCCCAGTGAGTGACAGCCTCTTTATCCTTGCCGGATACGTTGAAGTTCATATCGCCTCTGAGGTTGTGGTCCTGATATGTGTTGACGTAAGGTCTGTTGCTCTCGTCACCGTAGTAGATCTGGATTCCTCCGGGGAGAAGCTGGAACGCTGAGCCCTGAAGGATATTGCCGTCGCCGTTACGGCAGAGGCCTGTATCGTGAGATGAGAGGTATGTCAGAACGTTGAAATTATCGTCGTTGTTAAGCTTGCCGGCGTATGAAGCGTATGTGTTGTTGTAGTCGCTTACACCGCCTGAATACTGATTGCAGCTTGTTGATGAGCAGTAGGAGAAGTTGATCATCGAGTCAAACGCGCCCGAGGTGAAGTAGTTATCCTTGTCAAGATAGTGCGGGAAGCACTCGCCTGTCATCCAGAAGTCCTCGTCCCAGTCAGCGCCGGGCTTAGACTTGTTGTTAGCTCTCCAGTTCTGCAGAGCCTTTAAGCCCGCCTTCTTGAGCGCTACCCAGGAATCCATCTCAACGTGCTTTGCCGTATCGCAGCGGAAGCCGTCTACGCCGTACTTCTCGACCCAGCTTGTGAGCCATGCCACCATATGACCGCGGACTGTCTTTTGCAGACCGTATTTTGAGAAGGCGGAACTGAGCTCCTGCTGTTTTTTGGAGAGAGTCTTTTCCTTGTTCCACTTGGTTTTGAGAACCGCGGGAATATCTACTGTAGAGCTGCTCTCTGTACGGACGTCGGGGAGGTAGCTAAGGCTTCCTGTGAGCTCGCCGCCGCCTTCCTGATAACCGGGAAGACCCGCTCTGATCCATTCGGTGCCGTACCATTTGAGCCACGCGCTCGAGTTTGAGCCGTAGTCGATAAAGTTGTGGTAGTTGTCGGAGGTGTAGTTCTCGTTCCAGTAGTTGTCCTCCCAGCCTGATTTGAGCACACCGTAGTTGTATTCGTTCATATCAGCCATATTGTTGTAGCCGACGTGGTTCATAACGATATCAAGCACGATTCTGATGCCGTGCTTATGGGCCGTGTCAACCATTGTCTCAAATTCCTTCTCGGTACCGAAGTTAGCGTCGGTCTGAGAGAAGTCGAGAGCGTAATAGCCGTGGTAGGAGTAGTGGGGGAAGGAGCCGCCGTGACCCTGACCGCCCATACAGTAGCCGTGCATCTGCTCATAGGGAGCGGAAATCCACAGAGCGTTTACGCCGAGGTCGTCAAAATAGCCCTCGTTGATTTTCTTTGTGATACCGGCAAAGTCGCCGCCGTGGAACTTAGCCCAGTTCTTGCCGTTGGCGTTGCCGCCGCTTTTTGTAAGACCGCGGTTGTATGCGTGATCGTTGGAGGTGTTTCCGTTGTAGAAGCGGTCTGTGAGCAGGAAATACATTGAAACGTTATCCCATGAAAAATCAGACGCGCTCTTGATTTTTGACGCGGAAGTCTGAGATTTTTCAGTTGACGCCGCGTTTACGACGGAACCAAAGGAAAACGCTGAAATTGCGACAGCGACGCAAAGCGCTATCGCGACGATTTTCTTCTTCATAAAATCCATCCTTTCAAAACTTCATTACTTAATATTTTATCAAAAATATGTCAAAAAATAAATACACTTTTTTTACAAATAATTCTAGTAAATGGGTAAATTTTTTAGGCTATTGAATTAACACCTGAACTTCAAGACAAAAAAATCGGGCAGACCGAAGTCTGCCCGAAGTAAGATATTTAATTATCCGTTATATGTTTCCCAGCTGTTGCTTGAGAGAACGAACATATTCTTGCCTGCCTCTGCGGCAAGGTTATCAGTCTGCTGATCCCAGCTCTTGTTGCCTGCTGTATTCTTGAGCAGGAATGTTTTTGAGCCCGGAATAAGAGGAGTCGGAAGCTCGATCTTCCAGATGTTGCTGCCTACCTTTGTAGCCGCGATTGTGTCGGAGTTATCATATTCACCCCAGCCATAGAAGAATACAGCGCCCCAGCCTGCGTCATCCTTGACGTAGATTGTGTCGAGAGAATCGCCTGTATCCTCCTCGGGAACGTACGGTCCCATTGAGCCTACGGCTTCGCCGTCCATCGGGAAGTCCTCAAGTGTGTAGCAGTTGTCTGTTGTTGAGAACTCAAGACCGTTGATTACGTTGTAAGCGTCAGCCGCTTCGGGAGTTGTGGGAGCGAGAGCTCTGTAGAAGGTCGCGCTGCCGAAGGAAGCGGGAACCTCAGCGCTGAAGGTGTAGGGAGCGACTGATGTATCTCTTGTGAGAATGTAGCTTTCGCCTGTCTCGTTATCATAGAGATAGGGCTCGGTGAGCTGTGAGCTCAGCCAGCTGAGCTTTGTTTTTACGTATACGGTGTAGCCTTCACCCTGCGGCTCGGGGTCTGTCTGAGGCTCAGGATCTGTCTGCGGCTCGGGAGCCTGAGTCGCGGGCGCCTGTGTAGCGGGAGCCTGAGTTGCCGGAGCCTGTGTAGCGGGTGTTACCGCGCCGCCGTAAGCCTGACCTGTTACGCCGGAGCCTGAAAGCTTGGCGAGGTACTTCTGAATACAGGTAGCGTCCTTGATGTTAACATTGCCGTCATGGTTTACGTCGGAAACCGCGAGAGCGTTACCTGTGAGAGTTTTAAGCTTAGCGGCGTGCTCCTGAATGAGAGTAGCGTCCTTAATGTTTACGTTGCCGTCAAGGTTTGAGTCGCCGTATTTGAGGTCGCCCGAGGGAACTGTGGGACCCTGAGTAGGAGGCTGTGTAGCCGCTGTAGTCTGTGTAGGAGCAGTTGTGGGATCGGTAGCGGGAGCTCCGCCCTTCTTAACCTCTGTAGCCGCTACAGGAGTCTGTACGCCGGGCTTGTCGGTTGTGTTCTGGAAAATCGTAGCGCTCGGTGTGCCTGAGAGCTGTGTGAGCTTCTTTGAAGAACCGCCGAGGTCGAGAGTCTTTTTAGTGGTTGAGCCGGGGAACTGTTTACCCTGGGATTTACCGTCAGCCGCCTTGGAGGAGTCGCTGAAGATAACGTGTGTGTTCTTTGCGTGAGCGAGGTCAAAGGCAACTGTGCCCGCGCTCTCGGACTTGGTTACGTTGCCTGCGCTGTCAACCATGAGGGTTTTCTCAGCTACGGCGTTCTTGCCGTCTACCTCGAGGTAATAAGCCTTGAGGTTAGCGTCGTATTCAAGCTGCTCGCCCGGCCATGCGGCGTTCTTGTAAACCATACCGCCAACCTTGCCGCCGTTGCCTGATACCTGGTCGTAGATATAGCAGTAAAGCGGAGTGTTCCAGCCCGCGTTAGTAACGGCTGACTGGGGAACGATGATGTATACGCCTGAAGAAGCCGCCTCGGATTTGATGTATTTGTAGGTGTTTTCTGTTGTCTGAGTGCCGTCTGTGGCTGTTAATTTGAGTGTGATTGTATCACCGTAGTTGTAGTCGGAACCGATCTTGATCTTCGGTGAGCCTGTGAATGTAACAGGAGCGTAGTTCTCGAGCTGATAAGTACCGCTTGTAGCGTTTGAAAGCGAGAGACCTACTGTAAGTGTAGCGCCGGAGAAGTTGCCGCTCTCTACGTCAGCGCAGACGTAAGGAGTAGTCTGATCCTGCATTACAACAGCAACGCCTGAGTCGCCGATCTTACCGCTTACTGTGCCGCCCGATACTGTGAACGCCGCGCCTGTTACCATATCCTTGTAGGTGCCGTTTGCGAGACCTGTTCCTGAAACGCTGGCAGTTGTCGCGTTGCCCTTAACGTTTACGAGTACAACGCCCTTGCCGCCGCGGGCTACGTAAGCGATGTTGCCGCTTGCGCCTGCCTTCTCGGACTGACCTACAAAGTTGTTGTGGAACTTGTTGACTTCCGCTACGGGAACGCTCTTGTAGGCTGTGTTCTTGGCAGCCTGACCCATCTTCATACCGTTTGTACGGGCAAAGTAAAGAGCGGTAGCGTCCTTACGTGAAGCTACGAGAGCCCATGTCTTGATGATGTCGGAGTCGGAGATGTTTGTGGTGAAGCCTGCGTCTGTGTTGAGGTATGTATCGTGAGACTCAGCCCAGAGTACAGCGTGAGAAGCGCCGCCTGTGTACGAGGTGTTGAGGTTAGCCGCGCCGGAAGCGTTACCGCTTACAACAGCGTTTCTTACGGCGTTGGAGCCTACATTCTCGGTTACGCGGTACTTGCCGCCGTTGAGGTTTGTATAGCCTGACATTGAGCGTCCGCCGCCGACTGTGTTAAGAACCTCGCCGTAGTAGAAGATTTTTTTGCTTCCTGCGGCAGCGTTAGCCTGGCTGATTACGTTTGTCCAGAAGTTGTTGGGGGAGATAGGATCGGACGGTGTCTCGATATGCTTAGCCGCGTCAAAACGGAAGCCGTCCGCGCCGCAGTTGATACACTCTTTGAGGAGGTTAGCGACTGCTGTCTGAACTGCTGTGTTACCTGTGTTGAGGTCGGGACATCCCGAGGAGATGTTCTGAGTTACGGAAGACGCGCTGTTGTCGTTAGCGGTACCGTTACTGGGGTTGTGGAAGT
Organism: uncultured Ruminococcus sp.; assembly: GCA_902773035.1. Taxonomy (GTDB): domain Bacteria; phylum Bacillota; class Clostridia; order Oscillospirales; family Acutalibacteraceae; genus Ruminococcoides. Next base: position 10,666 of record CACYDB010000018.1, read on the forward strand.
ACTGGTTGTTAGCGACCGCGCCGTTGGAGCCGTAGAAGCTCGGCATATAAGTCTTGACCTCGCTCGCAAGCTTTGTCGGGCCTGCGTCATCGTCAGCGCCGAGGTGGTTTGTTACAACGTCGCAGATGATTTTAACGCCTGCCTTATGAGCCGCTGTACAGAGGCTCTTGAGCTGTGTGGCGTTTCCTGCCCAGCTCTTCTGCGCGATCGAAAGGCTTACGGGCTGGTAGAATTTCCACCACTGACCCGATACGTTTGTGGATGTGCTGTAATCCTTAGGCTGCTGAACAGGGGATACCTGAACCGCCGAATAGCCTGCCGCCGCGATTGCGGGGATGTTCTTTTCGATGTCAGCGTAACTCCAGCAGAGCGCGTGAAGAATTACGCCGTCCTCAATTTTGTCCTGAAGGTTTGTCGCCTGACCTGTAGGCTTTTTAGATACCTCGGCGGCTGAGACCGCTGTACCTACCGCGAAACAGCTCATAACAATACAAACTGCCAGAACGATACCCAAAATTCTCTTGAGTTTTTTCATTGTTTTCAAAACTCCTTTCTTATTTTAAAACACTTTGTGCTTTATCATTTTATATTATATCAAAATTCCGTTGTAAAGTACATATGCTATTTGAACAATTTCAAAATAAAAATTTGTATACTTTGCTGTCTGTTTTTCACATTATGAATTATGATTCTCTCATCGGAAAGATTTTCTCTCAGTGACATAAATTTATGTTGACTTTTGACTTGAATTTCTATATAATTTATCCGTTATACTGTAATTTCTGACATTGGGGGTAGATAAATGGAACAGACTAAAAACGATATGATTGTATCTTTGAGAGATATATTTGTAGAGTTTGACGGTGAAGTTATCTTAAACCATATTAATCTTGATATTAAGGATAAGGAATTTGTAACGATTCTGGGACCCTCGGGCTGCGGCAAGACTACCACCTTGCGTATTATCGGGGGATTTCTTGAGCCCAACAGCGGCGAGATCTACTTTGACGGAGAGAAAATCAACGGACTCCCGCCTCACAAGCGTAACGTCAACACGGTTTTCCAGAAGTATTCGCTGTTTCCTCACCTTAACGTATTTGATAATATTGCCTTCGGA
>CACYDB010000019.1 GCA_902773035.1 uncultured Ruminococcus sp.
TTACAATCATGACGGCTTTTCGGCGGAATCCATGTCGAAGCTGAAAAAGACGGTGCTCGAGCTGAATCAGACGGGTTTCGCGTTTACGATCGACACTGCCAAGCTGTATTATCAACACTTCACCGACATGAACAGCTATGAAAATATTTTTAAGATACAATAAATAATGGGGCTGTGAAGAAATGAAGTTTAAGACTTCGTTCTTCGCAGCCTCTAAATACAAACAGGAGCCGTCGCTGACGGCTCCTTTCTTCATATATATAATCTTGTGCCGGGGTAGAGCATATTCGGGTTGCACATTCCGTTTTTCTTGGCGAGCTCCTCGACTGTCGTGCCGAATCTCTGAGCGATCGACCAGAGAGTATCGCCCGGTCTTGTGACGTATACAAAGCCCGAGTAGTCCTCGGTGTCAACGGGAATGTTGAGCGTCTGACCTACGTAAATCATATTCGGATCCTGAATATTGTTGTATCCGAGTATCTTGTCTACCGTCGTGCCGAAAAAATTGGCTATTCCAAAGAGCGTGTTGCCCTTTCTTACTGTATATGCTACGGTTTCCATATTGAACCTCCATTCACCATATCTTATGCCGCGCGATCATCGGTGTGAATCTTTTATCCGTTAAAATGCACTAAAATGAACCTATTTTTTCTACACTCTATAATTCTAAATAGGAAATATATTTTTGCTTTAATTTGATAGAATAGTTTTTGTATAAGTATGTATTATCGGGAGATCAAAAATATAATGAAACGTGCCTTATCTTTGCTGTTATCTTCAATAATTTTGCTCGGGATCTTATCCGTGACAGGCGTCAGCGCCGCCGCGGATTATCATTCCTTCGCGGCAAAGCTCGATAAGCGCGCTTACAGCGGTCAGCTCGGCTCTGTTTATACACGCGAGTATACCGACTTTTACGTCTGGGCTCCCACCAGCGACAACGTAAAGGTAAGATTTTACAAAACAGGTACGGCTCAGAAGTATTATAAGGAAGCCAACCTCAGCTACCATAAGCAAAACGGCGTATGGAGCGGCAGGGTAAAGGGCAACCTCAAGAATAAATACTACACCTACGTATTTGAGCGCAAGGGCAGGTTTTATGAGACCTACGACCTCTACGCCAAGGCGTGCGGACTCAACGGCAAGCGCAGTATGGTAGTCGATCTGGAGTCCACAAATCCGCGCGGCTGGGATAACGACCACCACGTCACAGTCGATAATCAGACCGACGCTAAAATCTGGGAGGTGCAGATCGCCGATTTCTCCTCCTCAAAAAGCTCGGGCGTATCCGAGAAAAACAGGGGAAAGTTCCTCGCCTTTACAGAGAGCGGAACTACCGTTGACAGCGTTTCGGGAGCCGAGTCAACCTGCGTTGACTACCTCAAAAAGCTCGGCGTGAATTATGTTCAGATAAATCCGTTCTACGACTTCGGCTCGATCGACGAGGGCGATAAGTCGGGCAAGGACTCAAACTACAACTGGGGCTACGACCCCGTAAACTATAACTGTCCCGAGGGCTCCTACAGCTCCGACGCCTCAAGGGGCGCCGTGCGTATCAAGGAGTGCAAGCAGATGATCCAGGCGCTTCACACCGCGGGGATAGGCGTAATTATGGACGTCGTCTATAACCACACTCAGAAGTGGAAGGACTCCGCCTTCAACCTCACCGTCCCGGGATATTACTACCGTATGAACCCCGACGGCTCATACTCCAACGGCTCGGGCTGCGGCAACGACACAGCCTCAGAGCATAAAATGTTCTCAAAATTTATGGTTGACTCTGTCAAATACTGGGCGGAGGAATACCATATCGACGGCTTCCGTTTTGACCTTATGGGTCTGCACGACGTCGATACAATGAATACGATCAGACACGAGCTTGACGGGCTCGTAAGCGGCGAGAAGCTTCTGATGTACGGCGAGGCGTGGGATTTAAAGACAAGCGCCGCGGGCGGCACAACGCTCGCCACTCAGGACAACGTCGGCAAGCTCGACAGCCGTATAGGCGCCTTTGACGATACATACCGCGACGCCGTGAAGGGAAGCACCTCCGGCGCCGATAAGGGCTTTGTGCAGTCGGGTATCGGCAAGGCTAACCTCAAAACAGGCATTATGGCTCAGTCCAACTCCACTACAGGCTGGGCAAAGGCTCCGACTCAGACCGTGACCTACGCTTCCTGCCACGACAACCTCACGCTCTGGGATAAGCTCGTGATTTCGGTCAAGGGCAAGAGCTCTGATTTCAACAAAAGATACAACGACCTTGTGGCTATGAATAAGCTCGCGGGAGCTATCACCTTCACCTCTCAGGGCATACCGTTCATACTCGCGGGCGAGGAGCTCTGCCGTACCAAGCAGGGCGACGAGAACAGCTATAAATCGGGCTTCAAGCTCAACGCGATCGACTGGACGTCGGTCTACACCTACGGCGACGTTTCCGATTACTACAGAGGTCTTATGGAGATACGCGACAATATCTCATCTTTCAGAGACCCGACCTCAGAGACCGCCGATAATATGAATTTCCTCTCCGACACTCCCGCGGGAGTTGTCGCCTACACCATCAACGACAGTACCTACGGCAAGGTCTGCGTGATCTTCAACAGCTCCGCCGAGAAGGTATCCGTCAAGGCGGAGGGAAGATGGGCTCGTCTCTGCGACGGCAAGACAGCGGGAATGAAGAATATTCAGAACGTCTCGAATAAGGTCGAGCTCGAGCCTGTATCAGCCTGCGTGCTCGTCGATAAGGACAGCTACGATTCCGCCAAGCCCGAAATTTCCTACGGCAAGACAGTCGTCAGATATGTTTCCGACGGCGAGGTTTTCAAGAGCTACGCCGTTACAGGCAAAATCGGCGACGGCTTCAATATCACTCCGCTGACGAGCGTTCAGATGGATTACAACATTGTGAAAAAGTCAGGCGCCGAGGGCACCTTCAGCGACGAGATACACTACTGTGAGTTTGAGTGCGAAAAGTACGACGGAAGCTATTCCAGCGTGACCTTTGAGTCGGTTGACGACGCGACGGAGAAGATCATCGGCGATTCGACCGTTATGACCAACCGCCGCGGCCAGCCGTACAAAACTCTTGTGATCCCCACGATCGACGGCTACACCCTCAACCTCGACAAGCTCCCGAAGAACGCCTGCGGCACCTTCGGCGACAAGAATATCAAGGTCTCCTACCGTTATACGAAAAAGACCTCCGACGACACGACCTGCCGCGTCAATATCGTCTATATGTCAACGACGGGCAAGATCCTCGGCACCGATACTCTCAGCGGCGACGCGGGGGCTCAGTATTCGACCAATCAGATCGACTTCGAGGGCTACGAGTTCAGCGAGGTCACCGATAACAACAGAGGTACCTACGCCATAGCCGAGCAGAACGTGCTCTACATCTACGAGCCCGTCTCGCCGTTTATGTGGCTCACATACGCGCTTATAATCTTTATATTCGCGGCGGCTGTAGGACTGTTCATATTCTACTCCTACAGAAAACGCAAAAAGGAACTTATGTCAAAAATGGAAATCTCATAAATTTCCGTTAAAATAGTAAATTATTCCGAAAGGAAAAAGGAGGAATTCTATATGGCAAAGAAAATCTTGTCAGCACTGCTCTGCGTGATGTTGATTGCTTCTTCTGTCGTAATGGCAAGCGCTGCCGACTACACAAAGGGTCAGACAGGCTTGGACACCGACTATTCTAATGCGTCTCAGGCGCTTGACGAAACGTACGGCTACGACGGAGATGACCTCGGCGCGACTTATACTCCCGAGGGTACAACCTTTAAGTTATGGGCTCCGACTGCTCAGGACGTAAAGCTCAATCTCTACACAACGGGAAGTGACAGCGAGGAAGGCGCTGAGAAAATCAGCACCACAAAGATGGACTATGACAGTACATCGGGTATCTGGTCACTTAAGCTTGACGGCGACCTCAAGAATAAGTATTACACTTATTCGATCATCGCCAAGAACGTTACAGGCAAAAAGATCAGCAACAAGGAAACTCAGGATATCTATTCCTACGCTACAGGCGTAAACGGTAAGCGTACTCAGATCATTGATCTTGACGATACCGATCCAGCGGGCTGGGCTGACGACAAACACGTTGTAACAGCAAATGTTACAGATTCATACGTCTGGGAGGTTCACGTAAAGGACTTCTCATACGCTGAAAATTCAGGCGTATCAGACGCGAACAGAGGTAAATACCTCGCCTTCACCGAGAAAGGCACAACTCTCAATAACGAGGGCAAATACTCAACATGTATTGACTACCTCAAGAAGCTCGGCGTAACTACCGTTCAGATCAACCCCTTCTACGACTTCGGCTCTGTTGACGAGGGCGGCAGCGACAACCAGTTCAACTGGGGCTACGATCCCGTGAACTACAACGTTCCCGAGGGCTCATATTCTTCAAATCCCTACGACGGCAACGTTAGGATCAAGGAATGTAAGCAGATGATCCAGGCGCTTCATAACGCGGGTATCTCCGTAGTTATGGACGTTGTTTACAACCATACATACTCAGCTGACTCCTGCTTCGAGGCTTGCGTACCTAACTATTACTACAGAATGAACGCCGACGGAACATACTCCAACGGCTCAGGCTGCGGTAACGAGACAGCCTCCGAGCGCAGAATGTTCAGAAACTTTATGCTACAGTCCTGTCTCTACTGGGTTAACGAGTACCACGTTGACGGCTTCCGCTTTGACCTTATGGCTCTGCATGATTGCGAGGCTCTCAACATCATCCGTGAGAAGCTAGACGAGGTCGATCCCCGTATCTCAATGTGGGGCGAAGGCTGGACAGGCGGCTCAACAAATACTCCTATCAAGACATGGACAGGCGCGGCGTTCCGCGGCGCTAAGCAGCAGGCTGCCGGAAGCCTCGACGCGAGAATCGGTTTCTTCAGCGACGAGTACCGCGACGGCCTCAAGGGCTCCGTATTTGACAAAACAGCTGTAGGCTGGCTCCAGGGCGGCGGCAGCTTCAAGTCAATCAACCTCGGCGCTCAGGCTAACCCCTCAAACTATCACGCCAAGGCTCAGACTCAGGTTGTATCCTACGCTTCCTGCCACGATAACCAGACTCTTTGGGACAGACTCGCGGCTTCACAGAAGCTTGACGAATATTTCCGTAAGCGTAACTCCACTCTCGTAGCTGAGTCAAAGCTCTGCGGAGGTATGCTCGCTATGTCACAGGGCGTTATGTTCACCCTCGCGGGCGAGGAAATGGGACGCTCCAAGGATAACGACCACAACAGCTATAAATCATCACCGACTCTCAATATGATCGACTGGGAGCTTGCTAAGACTAACGCCGACATCGTTTCCTACTATGCGGGTATGAAGGAAATCAGAGACAAGTTCTCACCGCTGCGCGCGGCGACATATGAGGGCTACACCTATGAGGGCGAGCCCATCGATCCCACATACAACGACAACGGCGTAGTAACGTCCTCACACGGCTATATCGGCAAGTGGACTAACTCCAAGGACGGCGAGTGGAAGAAGCTCGTAGTTATCGCCAACAATAAGGAAGACGACGTTGACGTAACTCTCAACGATACAAACTCAAAATGGGTCGTAGTCGCGGATCAGTTCAAGTCAGGCGTCAAGGAGCTCGCTTCATCTGACAGCAACAGCTTCACGGTACCCGGACGCTCAATGCTCGTTCTCGTTGACGAGGAAAGCTTCAGAAGCGCGGGCTACAAGGCTGACAGAGGCTCAGTAGACGTTATCGCTTATGATTCCATCACAGATCAGGTCATCGACCGTTACGCCATCACAGGCAAAATCGGCGACTCTTATGAGATCAAAATGCCCGAAAGCCTCGGACCCGAGTATGACCTCGCAAGCTATGAGGGCGACCTCGAGGGCAAATTCTCCGAGGAGAATAAGTATGTAGAGCTCTACTTCTCATACTACGCTCCCGATTCCGTCAAGAAGGATATCAACGGCGACGGCAGAAATAACATCAAGGACGCTACATTTATCCAGAAGTGTCTCGCTCAGATCAAGACAATGACCGAGGAGCAGAGTAAGCTCGCGGACGTTGACCTCGACGGAACAGTTACAATCAACGACGTAACAATGCTCCAGAAGTACTTCGCTCAGATGAGCGTAGGCTCAGGCACAGTTACAGTTCACTATTATAAGGATGATTCCGAGGAAGAGATTTCCGATCCCGTTGTATACAGCGGCAAGGTAGGCGAGCAGGTCAATCCTGTTCCCGCTCAGGCTCTCGGATACGCGGTCAACGAGGAGAAGCTTCCCGCTTCAACCGTTACCATTCCTTACGGAAACCTTGACGTAAACTACTACTACAAGAAGGGCTCTACGATCGTAAACGTTTACGTTAAGCACAGCGGCGCAAAGACTTGGGCTCCCAACCTCTACGTATGGGGCAATAAGAACGGCGCTGATTCAAGCGGTTATACAGGCGAGTGGCCGGGAAAGACTCTCACCAAGAAGGACGGAGAAAACTGGTACGGCTACACCTTCTCCGCAAGCTCGGGCGACGATTCCTACAACGTAATCGTCAACGACGGTTCATTACAGTCCGCCGACTGCAAGGGCTTTGTTCAGAATAAGCTCTGGGTCGTAATCGACGACGGCAAGGACGGAGTTAACCTTATGTTCTATGATGTTAACCCCGACGATAACCCGACAGCAAAACCGATTTACGAAGGATAA
>CACYDB010000020.1 GCA_902773035.1 uncultured Ruminococcus sp.
ATTTCCTTTTTCTTTTATGCAGGCTTCTTTCTTAGACTGCCAAGCGAAGAAAGAGTTTCCGCCTCTTTCCCAGATATGACAGTAGATGATGGAATAATCCGTCCAGCCGTCGGCATTGAAATAAATCTTGTTGTCAGCCGGAGCCTGTACGTCGTCGTCAGCGAACGCGACGATTGAAGCTATGCTGAAAATCATAACTGCCGAAAGCAGAATTGCAATCAGCTTTTTGGTTGTACTTTTCATAGAATAACCTCCTTGAATTTTATGATAGTATTATATCATATGTGTGTATTCTTTACAAGGACAACCGGCGGTTATTTATCGGCAACGTTGTCGATTTGGACGGCGGAGTTGTCGTGGTTCTGCGTAAATTTGTAGTCAACGCTGTCGATTTTGGTATCAAAGCCGCTGTTTTCGTCATAAAAATCGCCGAACATATAGATCGTGTTGCCGACGTAGGCGCAGCGTGTTATATTGTCGCGGAGCTTCTTTGAAAAATAACGGTCAACTATTTTGATTTTGCCGTTATCAACGCGGAAGTTGATCGCGCCGCCCTCGCCCTTGTCGTCAATGTAATCATAGTGGCTGAACGGAATAGTGTAATCGTTTCGATCAAAGTTTACGACAAGCGCCTTGGGGTTTTCCTGAACGTCGGAAGCGTAGTTTTTGTAGATTTTCGTATCGAGTACCTTGGGGTTCTTTTTGTCGCTGATGTCGAAGGTGACTATTTTGAGCCCTTCCTCGATTTCCATATCAATGTTGTCGTCCTCGTCCTGAGTGTGATAGCCGATTCCGAGCAGGGTGTTGTCGTCAACGGGCACGAGCATTGTTGAAAATCCGCTGATTTTGACCTTGCCGAGAATCTTTGGCATTTCAGTGTTTGAAAGGTCGATTACAAAGAGAGGGTCGGTCTCCTCGTAGGTGATGACGTAAGCCGCGTCGCCGATATAGCGGACCGCCTTGATGCTCTCATTCTTCGCGAAGCCCGTGACGGAGCCCTTCTTTTTGAGCCTGCCGTCAAGGATATAGAGGTTGTTGCAGTCGTTGCCCTTTTTATCTGTCGCGGTCGTGGCTACGCGGAGGTTGCCGTCCTTTTCATCCATTGAATACTGATTGTTGACCGCGCCCTTGATTTTCGCGGAGGCGGTGAACTTTAAGCTGTCCTTTAAGTCAACCTTGAAAATCGTCGTATCGCAGGAGTCGAGGATATAGCCTTTCCTTAATTTATAGTGCGGCGCGGTGATGTAGAGGTAGTTTTCGTTGCAGTATATTTCGTCGGCTGAGCCGAGGATCGCTTTTGAAAAAGACTTATATTCGTCGCTGTCGGTATCAATCTCGCTGACTATGAGAAACTGCGAGGAATCGGGATTTTTGGCGCAGTAGATGTCATAGGGCGGGATCTCATCGGGAGCCGCCTCGTCGCCGCTCGCGTTCAGTGAACGGCTCGCCTTGGGGAGATCCATATCGTCTACGGGATAATGGGTTGAGATGATGTAGAGCTTGCCGTTTGTCATTCGCGAGGAGCAGTACCGGCCGCTCTGGGTAAATGAATCGACGAGCTTAATGTTGTTTAAATCGGAGATGTCGAAGGTCTCGGCGCGGACAAATTCCTTGCCGCTGTACTCGACCGCGTAATGCTCGAGCATTGTGAGCCTGTCGCCGTAGATATAGAACTCCTGAGGAACAACGTTTGATTTATTAACGCGCTTAGGCTTGATAACGGCGACGCGCTTTGAGTTTTTGCCGTCAGCGGTAAAGACCTCTATTCTGTTGTCAGCCAGATAGAAAAGGTGTGTCGGGGTGGTCTTTACGATATCGGCTTCATCAACGTTAGTTGCCTGAACATAGGTTGCGTTGTGCCCCGCGGAGCTGCCCGATGAGGACTCGGCGCTTGAGTTGCTTAATAAGGCTTTTTTAGAGTAACCTATAAAATTTGCTATGTAATTAAAATCGCCCTCATCGAAGTAGTTTTCGTTGTACCTTGTATCGCTTATAGCCTCGGCGAGCGCGGAGATTACAGCCTTGCGGTTTGTGAAGCGCTCAAGCCCGGGAACTTCCTCGGCGTTTACGGTTTCGGGCATAGCTCCGAAAATCACGGACATTATTACCGCGGAAAGCAGGAATACCGCGAATACTGCCGCTGCCGAGAAATTGCGGATGGGGAAGCGTACAGTTTTCTTCTGCTCCACGCACTCGATTTGTGTCAACGCGAAGTCTTTGCCGAGCGTTTCGGGCGCTTTTATACTGTTGTCGAATTTATCTTTTATAAAATCGTAGTCGTTTTTCATATGTATCACTCCAGAAATTCTCTCATTTTTTTGAGGCTTCGGCTAAGCTTGGAGCGGACGGTTGCCGCGCGGAGTCCGAGGAGTCTGCCGATTTCACGGCTGTTGAAGCCCGACACTGCTGAGAGCAGGACGATGTCCCTCTCCTCAGCGGACAGCAGGCTCAGAGCCTCGGCGAGCTCGAGGTGTTCAAAGCCCTCGGAATACGGTATGACCGTATCGTCAATGTCGGAGATCTCACGCCGCGCGATTTGTTCCCTGATCTGATCCGCGCATACGTGGTACAGGATCCTGAATATCCAGCCCTGAAAGGCGGAGCTGTCACGCAGTGAGCCTATGGAGCTCCACGCCCGCGTAATACATTCCGACACGGCGTCCGCGGCAAGCTGATCGCCGACCTTGAAAACGGCGTAGCGGTAGAGCCTGTCGCGGTAGAGCGTATACAGCTCCGCAAAGCTCTCTCTGTCGCCCGACTTAGCCTTTTTTATCAAAGCTTTTTCGTCCATAACCTCACCCCCGTGAACGTTCATCTATTATTATAGTGTAAATTATTCGGCGAAGTGTTGCAAGTGAAATTAAAAAATTTTTAAATGATTGACAATATATCAATATTTGTATATAATATTGATAGAATAACTCTAAAGGAGAGAGAATTATGCCAAATATCAGACCGAGCTCAGATTTAAGAAATCATTATAACGAAATTTCGGAGTATTGCCACACAACAGGAAAACCCGTCTTTATCAC
>CACYDB010000021.1 GCA_902773035.1 uncultured Ruminococcus sp.
AACTCATTAGCAAGTTTTTTTATGTATTCTTTAAGCTGTTCTTTTGTTTCGGTGTGTTTAAGTCCCATTTCGATATTAGCCTGAAGCACTCCGAACTTATTTCCCATATCATATCTCTTGCCGACGATCTCAACAGCGGTCATTCCTTTTGTTACGGCGATCTCGCGCATAGCGTCGGTAAGCTGTATCTCATTACCCGCGCCGGGCTTGGTTCTTTCGAGAATATCAAAGATTGAGGCGGGAAGTACGACGCGGTCTGTGATAGAGTAGAGCGACAGCACTTCCTCGGGAGTCTGCGGCTTTTCAACCATATCCGTACACTTAAAAATATTGTCGTGAAGGTTCTCGACCTTGAGCGAGCCGTATTTGTGTATCTCACTCTCGGGAACCTGAGTTACGCCCAAAACTCCCTCGCCGTACTCGCCGTAAGCGTCGATAAGCTGTTTGATCGCGGGAGTTCCCTCACAGTCGATAACGCCGTCGCCGAAAAGTATCGCGAACGGCTCGTCGCCTACAAATGCTCTGGCTCTCGCGATTGCGTGTCCGAGACCCTTCATCTCTTTCTGACGGATAAAGGTGATGTCCGCGAGGTTCGCGATTTCTCTGACCTGTCTGAGAAAATCATCCTTGCCGCTCTTTTTGAGCGACTGTTCAAGCTCGGGGGAGTAATCGAAGTGATCCTCCATAATACCCTTGCCTCTGTTTGTGATAATAAGTATCTGGTCAAGTCCCGAGGCTACGGCTTCCTCAACGATGTACTGGATAGTCGGTTTGTCAACGATGGGGAACATTTCCTTGGGCATTGATTTTGTTGCGGGCAGGACTCTTGTGCCAAAGCCCGCTGCGGGGATAACAGCCTTACGAATCTTCATAGGTTTTACCTCTCATTTTAAAAGTTGATCATTGATAGAATTGTCGGGAGCTCATTTAACGCTACGACTACAGCCATTACGCTGACAGCGATCGCGAGGTTAACTCCGCCCTTGGTTTCGTAATCCTTTTTGGGATTGTCGGATGATTTTTTGATTTTTTGAATCTCGGTTTTGCAGTGCTTGAAGTACCATCTGTTCGCGAACGCTCCTGTAAGTATCTTGATCAGGAGATTAAGAATAGAGCACAGCGACATCAGCATGATCGTCATCTGCTTTTCCACGCCGAGACCTGAGAATAAATTGAAAAAATCGGCGTAGGTGGTAACGGTGTTTTCCGTGAGAATGTTCGCTACCGAAATGCTGAAATAAAGCTCCGCAGTCGTGAGAAGAATCATCAGCGCGGTGAAAATCGAGCCTATCTTGTACATCTTGCGGTAGAGCAGATACGCTCCGCAGAGTAAGAACGCGCAAAGGTTGAAGCGGCCGCTGTTTATGGTTTTGATGTTGTTGAACACCCTGATGAAGTAGGGTGTGTTCTTCTGAACATACTCGGACAGCTCTCCCGCTGTTACGCCGTCGCCCATATCCTCGTCGGGATTGACGCCTGCCATCGGATCGAAATTCGCGCCGAAGGGTACTCCGAAGCTTCCGAAAGGACTGTTCTGCTGAGTCTGACCGTTCTGCTGAGTCTGAGTGTTTTGATAATTCTGCTGAGCCTGACCGTTCTGATTGAACTGCTGAGCGTTCGGAGCCTGAGCGCCGATCGGGAATCCGCAGTTTCCGCAGTAGAACATTCCCTTCTGATTCTGAGCGTTACATCTCGGGCAGATTATTAAATTCGGATCCTCGCTGTCGGTCTGAGCCTCATAAGCCTGCTCCGCCGTATAGGCTTCAAAGTCAAAGCCCTCGGCGTGCTTATCGTCAAACGCGCAGCGGTTTTCTTTTTCGTAACATTCCCTGTGGTGAGGAGCGCCGCACTCGGGACAGACTACAACGTCGTCGCCGTCCTTGAAGAACGTGTCGCACACAGGGCATTTATAGTTTTTAAAATCCATATTTTTCTCTTTTCACTTTATTTATTCTATTAGTATACCAAATATTCTTTAAAAAATCAATAACCGCGGTTTCGTGGTAATGTACAAAAATGTTATTGTTAAGCTATCTAATTTGAACACCGCCCGTATTTACATTTACACTCGCCTTTGATATAATATAACGTGGAAAAATTTTAAGAGAAAATACGGTAAAGGTGATATTTATGGTTCAGTTTGAGGAACTTTTATTAAGACTTGAGGGCTCTAAGCCCGATATCGACGACCTCTCGGACGCTCTGGGAATGAAGTCGCTGCTCTCTGAGATTCAGCAGCTCGAGCTCAAGGCTACGGAGCCGGGCTTCTGGGACGACGTTGAAAAATCTCAGAAGGTCTTGCAGAAAACAGGCGCTCTCAAGGGCACCGTTGAAGAATATAACAAGCTCGCGGAGCATTATGACGACGCTCACGCTCTCATTGAGCTTGCCAATGAGGAGGAGGATGAGAGCCTCTACGAAGAAGCGTTGAGCGAGGTTGAGGCGGTTGAGTCGGAGCTCGCTAAGCAGAAGCTCAAAACTCTGCTCACGGGCGAGTACGACAAGAATAACGCGATCCTCACCTTCCATGCGGGCTCGGGCGGTACGGAGGCTCAGGACTGGGCTGAGATGCTTTTCAGAATGTACACCCGCTGGGCAGCGGATCACGACTTCAAGCTCAAAACCATTGACTATCTCGACGGCGACGAGGCGGGACTTAAATCCGCCGTACTGCTTGTTGAGGGCGAGAACGCCTATGGCTACTTAAAGAGCGAGGCGGGAGTTCACCGACTTGTTCGAGTATCTCCGTTCGACTCTCAGGGCAGACGTCATACGAGCTTCGCCTCTCTCGAGGTTATGCCCGAGATCAACGACGACATCAAGGTCGATATCAATCCCGAGGATATCAAAATGGACGTGTACCGCGCGAGCGGCGCAGGCGGTCAGAAGGTAAACAAGACCTCCTCCGCGGTTCGACTTACTCATATCCCGACGGGTATAGTAGTCGCCAGCCAGGTTGAGCGAAGCCAGTACCAGAACCGTGACGTCGCGATGAAAATGCTCATATCAAAGCTTATGGAAATCAAGGAGCGCGAGCATCTCGACAAGATCGAGGACATCAAGGGCGTTCAGAAGGAGATCACATGGGGCAGCCAGATCCGCTCCTACGTCTTTATGCCCTACACAATGGTCAAGGATCACCGCACCTCGTATGAAACGGGTAACATCGACAAGGTTATGGACGGCGACCTCGACGGCTTTATAAACGCCTACTTAAAGGCTCTGAGCACAGGCTCTCTTGAAAGTTAATTAAGATAAAGAAGGTAATACCTATGAAATATTTTGTAATGCTGTGCGACGGAATGGCTGACGAGCCCTCCGATAAGCTCGGCGGAAAAACTCCAATGACTCTCGCTAAAAAGCCGATGATAGACAAGCTCGCCTCGCTCGGTGAGGTCGGACTTGTAAAGACGGTTCAGGACGGTATGAAGCCCGGCTCCGACGTTGCGAATCTCGCTGTGCTCGGCTATAACTCAGCCGACTGCTATACGGGACGCTCACCCTTGGAGGCGGCGAGTATCGGAATTGATCTGAAGGACACCGACGTGACCTTCCGCTGCAACCTTGTGACGCTTTCCGACGAGGAAAACTACGAGGATAAGAAAATGGTCGATTACTGCGGCGGCGATATCTCCACCGAGGAAGCGGCTGAGCTGATCAGGTGCCTGCAGGATAACCTCGGCGACGACGAGTTCAGCTTTTATCCCGGAGTCGCGTACCGCCACTGTCTTGTATGGGACAAGGGCGACGCTCACCCGGGCGTACTTACTCCTCCTCACGATATTCCGGGCAGAGTTATCGGGGATTACATCCCCAAGGGCGACGGCACAAAGAAGCTCTATGAGATTATGAAGAAGAGCTACGACCTGCTCAAAGACCATCCCGTCAACAAAAAGCGTATAGCCGAGGGTAAAAGACCCGCTAACTCAGCGTGGTTCTGGGGCGAGGGCACTAAGCCCGAGCTTGCGAACTTCGAGAAAAAGACGGGGCTCAAGGGCAGTATGATCTCAGCCGTTGACTTGCTCAAGGGTATCGCTATCTGCGCCGAGATGACCAGCGTTGACGTTGACGGCGCGACAGGCTATATCGACACGAACTTCGAGGGCAAGTGTCAGGCGGCGATCGACGAGTTCAAGAGGGGACAGGACTACGTTTATGTTCACGTTGAGGCTCCCGACGAGTGCGGTCACAGAGCTGAGGCTGAAAATAAGGTCAGAGCGATCGAGCTCATTGACGAGAAGATTTTAACTCCCGTGGTTGAGTTTCTCAGGGGCTTTGATGATTTCAAGGTGCTTATCTGTCCCGATCACCCGACGCCTCTCGATATTCAGACTCACACCTCAGACCCCGTGCCGTACGTGATCTACGACAGCAGGAATGAGAAAAACAGCGGCGTTACGACTGTTAATGAGGAAACAGCTAAGGCGACAGGCAATTATATCGCGAAGGGCTATACGCTCATAGATTATTTTATTTCTTAAAAAGAATTAAAGCCCGACGGTTAACGCAAGGATACCGTCGGGCTTTTAAGTATTATAGATTATATTTCTTCGAGCGCTAATTCCAGCGCGGTCGCGAGCTGATCGGGACATGAGGTTCCCCTGCCGCCGCAGTCGATGCCTTTGAGTCTTTCGATAGCTTCCTCGGCGTCCATTCCCTTGACAAGCGAGCTTATGCCCTGAGTGTTGCCTGAGCAGCCGCCGACAAATCCGCAGTCCTTTATAACGCCGTCATCGTCAAGCTCAATCAATATCTGACGCGAGCAAACGCCTCTCGGTGTAAAGCTGTATTTCATAATTATGACCTCCTATGGTGTCGGTGAATGTTTTGCAGACATTATTATAGACTCCGTTTTTTAAATAGTCAAGAAAATTTCTGCAAATAAATGTGGAACTATCGGGAATTTTGTGTTATACTCTATCTATAGTTTGGATTTAAGGAATGTTATTATGTCAGTTAAGTTGAATCTGGGCAGCTGGAGCTCCGTATTCGCGGTGCCGAGCTGTGTGGTGGACGAGCACATCAAGCTCGCCTCTCCTCAACAGCTCAAGATCTTACTCTTTCTGCTCAGAAATTCGGAAAAATCATATACGGAAAAGCAAATCGGCGATACCCTCGTTATCCACGAGGACGACGTTAAGGACAGTATCCGCTTCTGGATCGACAGGGGAGTGCTCGCGGAGAATGATTCACAGCTTGCTCCCGACGACTCAAAGCCCGCCGTATCAGCGGCAGCGGCTGTCGAAAAGGAGCCTGCTCAGCCTAAGAAAAAAACTGTCGTCACCCGTCCGCAGAAGCCCGATATAATCACCGCGGCTCAGCGTGTCAGCGCCGATGAAAAGCTCAGGCATACATTAGCCGAGGTAGAGTCAGCGCTGTCAAAGCCTCTTTCAAGCGGCGACACCGCGACTATCGTAATGCTGTACGACACCCTCGGACTTCCCGCGGAGGTTATCGTTTTGCTTGTCAACTACTGCGTGAGTATCGGCAAGGGCAATATGCGCGCGATCGAGCGTATCGGAATCAAATGGTCTGACGCGGGGGTCAACTCGATCGAAGCCGCTGACAACAGGATCATGCAGACGCGTCTTTCAAATGAGTACTGGAGCCGCGTGAGCTCGGTTTTCGGACTGAAAAACATAGGCTCGCCTACCGAAAAGCAGATTTCCTACGTCACCAGATGGATAGGCGAGTGGCATTTTTCCGACGAAATGCTCCGCGCCGCTTACGAAACCTGCGTTGACAATACGGGCAAAATGTCGATGGCGTATATCGACAAGGTGCTGCTCCGCTGGCACAATTCGGAAATTGCTACTCCCGCCGATATTGATAAGCTTGATAAAAAGCCCGTCAATAAAAATATTCCTAAAAAGAATAATAACTCGTCCTTTAACGTTGACGAGCTCGATAAAATACAGTAGTTAAACAGAGGTACATATGGGTTACAGCAAAAAGGTACGCCGCGAGGCGACTCAACTTATACAGCAGCGCAGGCTTGACGCTGAGAGGGAAGCGCAGTTCCGCCGTGAAAAAATCTTCGCGGAAATTCCCGAGGCTCAAAGCTTCGAGAGGTCGATAGCCTCCTGCGGAATACGCGCGGGCAGAGCCGTGTTGAAGGGCGGCAACGTTCACGAGGAGCTCCAGAAGCTTCGCGCGGAGAGCGCCCGTTTGCAAAAGGAATACGAGGAGCTTCTGAACTCGCGCGGCTATTCGGTAAAGGACACCGAGCCGCAGTATACCTGCAAAAAATGCAACGATACGGGCTATGTTGAGCTTGACAACAGAACCGTAGTCTGCTCCTGCCTGAGAAACGCGATGGTTGAAATCGCCTGCCGCGAGCTGAATAAAAAGTCGCCGCTTAATCTGTGCACCTTTGAGGATTTCAGCCTTGATTATTACAGCAAAGAGGTCAGGGAAGGCTATCCGCGCTCATCCTACGATCAGCTCAGTATGATATACAAGAAGTGCCGCGACTACGCCGATAACTTCAACGAACATTCTCCGAGCCTTCTGATGATGGGAATGACGGGACTGGGCAAAACCCACCTGAGCCTTTCTATCGCGAACGAGGTTATCAAGAAGGGCTACGGCGTAATCTACGCCTCAGCTCCGACGATCGTATCTCAGCTTGAAAAAGAGCATTTCGGCAAGCAGAAGCCCGAGGATGAGAGCGTCGAGGAAACGCTGACGGGCTGTGACCTGCTGATTATCGACGACCTCGGCACCGAGTTCAACAACAAGTTTACAACTCCCGCGGTGTACAATGTTTTCAATTCCCGTATCTCAGCGGGCAAGCCCGTGATAGTAAACACAAATCTAAAGGTCAGCGAGCTCAACGAGATCTATTCCGACCGATTTGTGTCGAGGATCATCGGCGAGGCGGAGAGACTGGACTTCTTCGGCGACGATATAAGAATAAAGAAAAAAGCGTCACAAGGATGACGGCATTATTACTGACTTAAAGATCAAAGTCAACGGCGTAGTATTGAAGCTAAAGGTTAAGGTTAAATAAAAGAGACGAAAGCTAAGCTTTAGGCTTCAAGTCTCCGTGTAAACAGAAAAAGGCTCCGTTGGAGCCTTTTCTTTTTGGTGCGGGCGACATATGATTATCTTCAGAAAACTCAGTCCTCGTTTGTGGGGTTCACGTAAGGAGGAAAAGCTTCATCAACGCGGCGCCCTAAAAACAGTCCACGG
>CACYDB010000022.1 GCA_902773035.1 uncultured Ruminococcus sp.
TCATTTGAAGCGTTCAGGGATAACAAGCTTGTTTTTGAGGGCAGCGGAGGCGGAAATGATGAATACATTATGCTCGACTTGAGACTAAAAAAAGGCATTGATCTCGAAGAATGTAAAAAGGCTCTCGGCGAGGATCTCACCGAAAGCCTCCTGAAAAAGTCAGCTAAATATATTAAATCAGGTTATATGGAGCTTTCTAACGGTAGCTTAAGCTTTACTCCAAAGGGTTTTCTCGTTTCCAATATGATCATATCTGACTTGATTTAATAATAGAATCTTATAAACTTCATAGTGTACAGGTCGCAGGCTGTCACGTCGTTTGTATCCATTTCATTGAGCAGTAGATAATTTTGGGCTACAGCGAGCAGATAGCCTGTTTTTGACTGCAAATTTCCGCTTCCTATAAGAAAATCAATTGTAACTCGTCTGCCGATTTGCGTGCGGATAAAGCCGTTCAGATATTGCAGGCTTTCTCTTGTTACCTCATAAGGTACAAACAGATCCTCGGCCGTTAAGGCGTTCTCAGCCTTCTGAACGTCCTCCTCGATTTCCTCGCGAACCACAGCGGGAGTCGGATAAAGCTCGCTTTCCTGCTTTGTGATCGGCTGATACATCTGCTCGGGATTAGCGAGAATCGGGCTGGAGCTCGCGAATGCCGTTTCATTAGCCGCGGATTGAAGAATCTGATCACGCTCGGGATTAGGCGTCTTATCATTCACCAGCTCCTGCAAGGTAGGGATCGGAATATCGGGGCTGAATGTATTTGAAACACACTTGCCGCCTAAACAGCGGTTGAGATTATAAAGGTCGTCTAAATTAATTTTATTGAAATCATTTACGTCGTTGTGGTCGTCATTATAAGTCATAGTATTACCTCCGTTAAGTATCTTTGTACGCTTCCGTCGGAGCGTAAAAACAATGCTTGCCCACTTTGTTATAGATAATTCCGACTTTCGACGGAAAAAAATTGGGACATTCGGAAGAAAAAGGATTGAAGAAAAACAGAGAATTTCCGACAGATGACGTCGTATTTCCCGCAAGAGCCCAGTCCGCGATCTCAAAATGAATATCCGTCGGGTTCATATTATAGATATTCTGATTGTTATTCTTGGTACGCGTACAGGTAAATTGCCCGGGCTGTAAAATTATCGCCCTGAAATCTCCGCCCTTGGAAACACGTGAAAATTCACCGTAAGGAACACGAACGCGGTTAACAATAACCGACGCTACAGCTCTCATACCCTCAATTCCTTCGCCTCCCGCCTCACATTGAATCAGCCGCGCGAAAAGCTCACGGTCAGTATAAGCC
The DNA here is from genome assembly GCA_902773035.1 of uncultured Ruminococcus sp. Taxonomy (GTDB): domain Bacteria; phylum Bacillota; class Clostridia; order Oscillospirales; family Acutalibacteraceae; genus Ruminococcoides. Next base: position 1,310 of record CACYDB010000022.1, read on the forward strand.
AAAACTATCACCGCCTCATTCAATAATATGCTGAAAATCAGGGCTTGACAAAATTTAATTTTCACAGTAAAATAATCAAGGTGACACGGAGACGTATCGAAGTGGTCATAACGGGGCTGACTCGAAATCAGTTAGGGAGCGATCCCCCGCGAGTTCGAATCTCGCCGTCTCCGCCAAATAAAGCAGCACGCTGAACGCGTGCTGCTTCTTTATGTAAAAAAAGGAGAAGCCCGAAAGCTTCTCCGTAATTTATTCATCAGTTTTAATTTTAAATTTAGTTTCCGTTCCGTAAGAGGTCTTACCCTCTATTTTGAATACGGGACGTATTTTCATTTTGTAGGTGGTGTCAGCTTCAAGATCAAAGTGAATATACTCCGTACTCTTTACGGTGTCGATTTTATCGTAGGTCTTGTACTCGGGATCATACTCAAAAATCTGGTAGCCCTTCGAGCTCTTGACCTTATTCCAGCTGAACTCGATTTCATCACGTGTTGAGTTCTTACTCAGAATCTTAACAGGAGCAGGCTTGATCAAAAACTCTACAGTCTTAGTTTCAACATACTCGCCGTCTTTGTACCTGATAATCTTAGCCAAAGCGTTACCCGAGCGTGTATTGTGGAAATATTTAACCTCGTAATCCGTACCCTTTTTGAGCAGCTTAGAGCCGTCGTAGACCTTGAATGAGGGCTTGACCTCTGAACCCTTGAGGTTATATCCGTCCTTTAAGCCCTTAACCTTGAGCTTCGAGGTTTCTTTAGAATAATCGTAGAAGCTTTCATAGCACACGTTTGTATCATAATAACCGCCGTTGATCGTGTATTTGCAGGAGAACTGCCATACATCAGGATTTGTGCCGTTGTTAAGCTTATATTTCACCTTGGTGTTGAGCGGCTTAGGCCATCTTGCCCACCAGATCTTAACTCCTTTTTTCTGAAAATCGTCTATATCAAGATTATCATAGAAGAAGCTTTCAAAGGAATACACTGTCGGAACATAATCGTACTTCTTGACCGTGTTGCAGAATTTCATAACGCTCTTGTGCATACCTGAACGTGAAATCTTTTTATACTTAAGCGCGTTGATCTGTACCGCGTCCTCGATGTCGTAAGCCACCTGAATATTCTCTTTATTCTTTGTGTAATTGCCGAGCTTTTTGAGCTCCTTTACAACCCACTTGGCGCACTTAACGTTATCTGAGGGCTTGTACACATATGAATAAACATAAACGCCGAACTCCAGTCCGTTCTCAACGAACTTCTTGACATTCTCTCTGAATCTGCTGTCAAGGTGTCCCCCGCTCTTGTCATATGTACCGATTCTGATATATCCGAAATCCACGTCACACGCGAGGATTTTTTTCATATTAAGCTCATCGTTCCACTTTGAAACATCGATTCCGTAGTGAAAATCGTAATTTCTCGGATGAGTCTGATACGATACCGCATCGGCGGGGATAACGGATACCGTCATAATTATTATCAGAAGCGCCGAAATAATTGCTGAAATACCTTTTTTCATACCTTCATACCTTTCCTGAAACTTTTTATATTTAATTCCATATTGTCATTATACTACAAATAAAGTAAAAAAACAATTAATTATATTGACCAAATATTTGCAATTTTTCGCAATATATCTTATACTATATTTGGTGATTTATTATGTTTACGTTTACAATCGACAATAACGAGTTCTTAAACGACTTTTATATGGAGATGAAGCTTTACATCCGCAGTATGTACGGATTCACGGCAAAATTCCTTATAGACCCCACGCTTATGGAGGAATATAAGGAACAGGAAAAGCTTTGTCTGATTCTGATCAATAAGAGTATTTACCAGAATGTTTTTAACGCAATGGCTCAGCTCGACAATAATATGGTATTCTCCGCAATGTCCTGCGTTGAGAACGCTCTGTACAATATCAGACTGTTCAACGTTCTTAAAAGAAGCAAGAATAATCTCTATAAATATATGACGGACGAGTATTTTAGCCTTGAAAAATGCGAGGATATCGCAGAAAAGAATACAGATTTCAAGGATAAGAACGAATTTTCAATCAAGGATTTCTACAGCGAAATCAAAAAGAACAACCGTTTTGAAGATATTAAGCAGATTCTTCCCCTGCAAATTAACGACGGAACGCTCTATATGGGGCTTTCAAACGGCAACGAGATCAGCGATAAGCTGCAGGACAAAGTCAGAGGAATAATGATTTCGATGTACCGCGCGCTGAGCGCTCACAACCAGATGTTCTTCAACGGCGGTATCGACAATGATATCGAGGAGCTTGAGGGCAGAGTTTACCGCAAGTTTATGGATTACGTCAAATATTACGTCTGATGCGCCGTTGAGCCGTTTTGGATAGCCTCACGCTCAGCTTTCAGCTCACAGCGCAGCTCATAAGGCGTAAAGCTCTTATTTGTCTCAGTAAGGACAGCCTTGAGGTCGACGCGCGACTTCTTTTGTCTGAGCTGGGACAACATTATATCCAGCATTGTGTTGTTAAACCCCGCGAAGAGCAGCATTTCATCATCAAAGACGCTCTCACCTTTTGCAGTGTCATCATCACTTAAACCCAGCAGAAAGTCAATCCTGTTGCCGAACATATCGCTGCCAACTGACTCAGCGCTTATGTATAGCTTATGACATATCATTTTTATGTCAATCGCCTTTTTGCCGCTTATATTAAAAAGCAAAACCTTTTGCATATAATCACCTCGGGTATATTATCGAACAATTATGAAGCATTATAATTCTTGTAACGAATATTTAAAAACAAAATACGGACAAAAAGTCTATAAGCTATCTATCAGCTCAGGTCTAAGCTGTCCCAACCGCGACGGAACTCTCGGTACAAGTGGCTGTATTTTCTGCTCAGAGGGCGGCTCGGGAGAGTTCGCGGCTTCCTGTAGATTATCTGTCACAGAACAGCTTGAAGCCGCCAAGGAGCGCGTAAAGGCTAAAACAAAGGACGAGAAGTATATAGCGTACTTTCAGCCGTTTTCAAACACCTACGGAGATATAAAATATTTAAGAAAGATTTTTTATGAAGCGATAAAGCCTGATTATATCGTCGGGCTTTCAATCGCGACAAGACCCGATTGCCTGGAGCAGGAAAAGCTGGAACTCCTGAAGGAGATCAACTCGGTAAAGCCCGTGACCGTCGAACTCGGCTTACAGACTATCCATAAGTCAACCGCCGAATACATTCGACGCGGATATGAGCTTGAGGTTTATGATGAAGCGGTAAAGAGACTTCGTGAAGCGGGAATTGAGGTTGTCACTCATATTATAATAGGTCTGCCCTCTGAAACCGAGGAAATGATTCTTGAAACCGTGAAATACGTCGGTCAAAGAACAGACGGAATAAAGCTCCAGCTCATGCACGTATTAAAGAATACCGATTTAGAGAAGGAATATAGCCAAGGAAGATTTGAAGTCTTAACCCTTGAACGATACACCGATATACTGTGTAAAGCAATAGAGCTGCTGCCGAAAAACGTGATTGTTCACAGAATAACAGGCGACGGCGACAAAAAACTCCTCCTCGCTCCCCTATGGAGCGCAGATAAAAAAAGAGTACTGAATTATATCAACAGAGAGATGGATAAAAGAGGGATAATTCAGGGAAGTAAACAGAATATTGAAATTATTTTGAAATAAGACTTGATTTTTTTTAATAATTCCTATATAATAGTCAAGGTCGCTTTGCAGAGATGTCCGAGAGGCCGAAGGAGCATGATTGGAAATCATGTGTACGGTTACCATCGTACCGAGGGTTCGAATCCCTCTCTCTGCGCCAAATATTACAGGCACCCTTTTGGGTGCCTGTAATATTTTTTAGATGAATCAGAGAGAGGGATTCGAAGCCGACCGTTAAGAAAATGCTCCAGCGGAGCATTTTTAGGGAGGAGCGATGATGAAACTTTTAGCTTCGCTCACGCCGCAACAAGCGAAATGAACTTTTTTCACAGATGAAACATACTCTCTCTGCGCCATAAATATACGACACTCCATATGGAGTGTCGTATTTTTTTATTCAAACGCTTTCATTTTTTTATCAAACAATTCCTTTTTTGTAACGTCAAAATACACATCAATATCGTAATATTTCTCGAACGCTTTTTGCAAAAGTAAAGGATTGATATTTGTAACACTGCCCGCGGGCAAGGTGCATCTTATGATAACTCCGCCAATATTTCTCTCGGTTTTTGTGTCAGAAAAATACGGCTTAATATCAATTTCTCTGACGCCCTTCTTCTTGGTTTTCTTATCAACAAGAATTTCATCCTTAGATAAAAGCTCATTAGTCAGTTTAAAGAGCTCATCAGCCGAAATATCCTCACAGCTGAGCTTAATCTTAAACGAAGCGAAGGCAATTTCCTTCGCCTTCATCACAGGCTCTCTGACGTCATAAACTCTGATACCCGTCGGCAAGCAGGAATTAAGCTTATCTTTTATATCGCTGTAGCTGTAATCCTCAACAAGCCTGATATCCATACACTCCTTCTCTCCCCTGAATCCCAGTGAGAGCGGCAGCGGAAATGTAGCGTATGGGTGAACGTTAAAGCCCTCGGTGTGCCAGATCGGGATACGGCTTTTGTGAAGCGCTCTGAGCATACAGCGGTTCAAATCAAGGTGAGATATAAAGCGGCACTCGTCATCCTTTGTAAACCACACTCTAACGTCTTTCAAAGCACACACCTCCCCCGTATCTGTTAGCTCCGCAGTTAGAGCATTTTAAGCGACAATGCGGAGTTGTTGTATCCTTGTAGGCTTTTTCGCATTCTTTTCTGAGGAAATCCTTTGTAACGCCGTAGTCGAGGAAATCCCACGGGAGAATCTCGTCATAATCACGGTCACGCAGCGCGTAAAAATCAGGGTCAATCCCACATTCATCAAAGATTTCAAGCCAGCTGTCTAGCGAGAAGCAGTCGCTCCAGCCATCAAAGTGAAAGCCTTTCTCACAGGCTTTTTCAAGGATCCTGCAAAGCTTTCTGTCACCTCTCGCGAAAACCGCCTCTAAAAAGCTGGTATCAGCGTCGTGATAGTTATAGTTTATCTTTTTGGTAGTTATAGTGTCTTTGAGATGAAGCTGCTTGTCCATCAAGGTCTCGCGGTTATTCTGACCGTACCACTGGAAAGGCGTAAACGGCTTCGGGACAAATGAGGCTGTTGAGATTGTAACGGTGACGCTCTTGCCCTTTGGCTTATTTTCGCAGTGATAATACTCATTTACGACCTTCTGAGCGAGATGAGCTATTCCCTCAACGTCCTCGTAGGTTTCCGTCGGCAAGCCAATCATAAAGTAAAGCTTGACCTTTGTCCAGCCTGAGTTGAAAGCCTTTGAGCAGGTTTCCATAAGCTCGGGCTCTAACACATTTTTATTGATAACGTCCCTGAGTCTTTGAGTACCCGCCTCAGGCGCGAAGGTCAGACCGCTCTTTCTTACGGTCTTGATCTTTTCAAGAATGTCATCGCTGAAGCCGTCAACCCTCAGCGACGGCAGAGATATACTCACCTTTTCACTGTCCGCCCAGGTGTTGAGCGTCGTCAGCAGTCCGATAATATCGGTATAATCGCTGGAGCTCAGCGAGGACAGGCTTACCTCGTCATACCCTGTGTTATTACAAAGCGTATGGCATTGTTTGTTAATGGTTTCAACAGATTTCTCACGGACGGGGCGATACAAAAATCCCGCCTGACAAAAACGGCATCCGCGTATACAACCTCTGAAAATCTCCGAAACAGCCCTGTCATGTACGATTTCGATATTCGGAACGACAAAATTCTCGGGATAATAGCTATTGTCCATATCCATCATTAAGCGCTTCTCTATCTTCTCAGGAGCGTTATCCCTCGGAGTAAAGCTCTTGATAGTGCCGTCGTCGTTATACTCGACGTCATAGAGCGCGGGAACGTAAACGCCCTTGATCTGAGACGCCAGGCGCAGAAACTCATCCTTTGATTTATTATCCTTCTTGCATTGTCTGTAGAGCTCGATAACCTCTAAATCTACCTCCTCGCCCTCGCCGATAAAGAATATATCAATAAAATCAGCCAGCGGCTCGGGATTGCAGGCGCAGGGACCTCCTGCGACAACGATTCGAGAAAGCTCTTTTCTGTCGCAGGATTTAATCGGAATATTCGCAAGCCTGAGCATATTCAGAACGTTTGAAAAGCTGAGCTCATACTGTAATGTAAAGCCGATAAAGTCAAAATCAGTAATGCTGTCGCCGCTTTCAAGCGCGAACAGAGGGATATTTCTCTCGACCATCAGCTCTTCCATATCGAGCCACGGCGCGAAAACTCTCTCGCACCAGATGTACGGAACCTCATTAAACAGACTGTATAAAATCTTCATTCCGAGGTGCGACATACCTATTTCGTATGTATCGGGAAAACAAAAGGCAAACCTGACGTCCACCTCGTCCTTATTTTTTATAACGGAATTGAGCTCGCCGCCGACATAACGCCCGGGCTTCTGAACCTTCAACAGTATTTTTTCAACGTCCTTGTTAATCATAAATACTTATCCTTCCTGATAAATACTCCTGTAAACAGATATAATCCGATAAATAAAAGAGAAAAATTGTATCTCGTCTTTAAAAGCGTGTAGAATCCCGCGAAAAACAGCGGAACAGAGATAATTATAGTAATAATATCAATAATCAGCGCGGAGGTTTTAGGCTTAAAAAACCTGCTGAGGACTAAGTATAACGCCTGTCCTCCGTCAAGAGTTGAGGCAGGCAGAGCGTTAAACAGCCCGACGAACAGGTTAACATAAGCGAAAACCCCGAAAAACCCGACTGATATTATAAAAACAAGCAGATTAACCGCGGGTCCCGAAAGCGTAATCAAAACATCCTTGATAAAAGCAGTCTTATACCTGTCGCTTTCAAGAAGCTTTATATCAAAAAGCGAAACGGAAATACCGCGGACTCTGATTCTGAAAACCAGCATACAGAGTAAATGCCCAAGCTCGTGAATTATAACAGCCGCAAAACACAGCGCGTAGCCCGTATAGATATTGCTGACTGTTAAAAAGCTTATAACCGCGAGAGCTATAAATGAAACTCTGATTTCAAAGCCTTTAATTGTCAGGCGCATTGAACAGTGTATCTAAATTAAAGCTCTCAAAATTCTCTGTAAGAATTATTTCATCATTCAAAGCGTCATAATAAGCCTTACGGATATTTTTATACAAATCGCCGCCGACGCATTTAACGCCGTAAGCCGCGGCGACAATCAACGCGCAGACTATGATCTGAATCAGGATCAAAAGCGGCTTGGAGCCTGATTTTTTACGTTTTATATCAGGCTCTATATCTTCATCCTCGCGTATAACAGGCTGATAATACTCAGGATTGTCAGCGCTTTTCCAGTCATCCGCGTATGTAATTGAGCTTTGGTTGTCCATAAAATCACCTCACATAAGAATATGCGAAGTAATTGAATTAATTAACCTCAGTCGTCAAGTTTTTTGAAATCGGTTTTAACAAGATTGATAAACAGACAAATCGCGAGTATAAGAGAGCCGATTTCTGCGAGCGGAAACGCTGCCCATATCTGGTTTTCATAGCCGAACACCTTGGAGATAAGGAACGCTATCGGCAGAATGAAAACAAGCTGACGAGTAAATGAGATGATCAACGCTCTCATTCCCTTTCCTGTCGCCTGGAACAAGGAAATGAATATAATACCGAGAGCCGCGGGAATAAAGCAGAAACAGATTGTTCTGAACGCAGCGACGCCTGTGTTCATAAGCTCCTGATTCTCGCTGTTAAACATCATAATAAGCTTGTCGGGAATTGTTAAGAACAGCGTTGTGCCGATCGCCATAATCACAAAAGCGATAAGCAAGCCGCATTTCATAGCGGAATAAATTCGCTTTTTATTTCTCGCGCCGTAATTATAGCCCATAACAGGCAGAAGTCCCTGATTAAGTCCGAAGCACGGCATAAATACAAAGCTCTGCAGCTTAAAGTATACGCCGAGCACTGTAACGCCGATTTCATTTAGCATAGCGTTCATACCGAGAAGCATAAAAGAAGAAATCGACTGCATAATTATTGAAGGAAAGCCTACGGCGTAGATATTTTTAATTGTTGATATTTCAAGTTTGAAGCCCCTGAAAGTAACCTTGACCTTGTTTTTCTTCAAAAACAGGATCAAAAGCGAGAATACCATCGCTACAAACTGACCGAATACAGTCGCGACAGCGGCGCCTGTAACCTCGAGCTTCGGGAAAGGTCCGATACCGTAAATCAACAAAGGGTCAAAAATAAGGTTTGTCACCGCGCCTGAAAGCTGGAACAGCATCGGGAATATCATATCTCCCGTGGCCTGCAAGGTTTTCTCAACGCTACACTGTACAATCATAAATAACGAACAGCACAAAACAATCGTAAGATACTGCTGACCGTACTCAAGTGTTTTACCTGTACAGCCGTACAAATTCAGATACGGAGTTACGGCAAATATACCGACCAGAATAAAAATCACCCATGTAAATACGGCGAGAATAAGTCCGTGAGTAGCCGCGCTGTCAGCCTCCTTCTGATTACCGGCGCCTAATCTACGGGAAATCAGCGAGTTGGTACCGACCGCGGTTCCTACAGCGAATGAAATCATCAAAAGCTGCAAGGGATTCGCGTAAGACAGAGCGTTAAGCCCTGTTTCGCCATACACGGGGATATTGCCGACAAATATACTGTCTACAACGTTGTAAAGCGCCATTACCGTCATCGAGAACATCGCCGGCAGCGCCATCGAAAGAATCAGCGGAAACATCGGGGCATAGCCCATCTTGTTCCCTTTTAATTTTTCACTCATAAAATTACCTTCTTATCTATGTTTTTTTGAATAGCTTTACTATTGAAAGAACTATTATAAAGAACAGCGCTCCCGCGCAGGCTCCGAAAAAGTCGATCGTTACGTCAACTACCTCGGCTGAACGTCCGGGAGAAGTGATCTGTATCATCTCATCAGCCACCGCGACAGCGAGGCATACAAATCCCGCGGGCATCAAATTTCTTATTACTCGTTTATTTTTAATGTACGCCGTCCAAAGCGTAAGACATCCCAGCAAGGCAAATTCGCAGAAATGCGCCGCTTTTCTGACGATATGGTCGGTAAGCTCAACGCCGAGATTAAGAAACTTGCATATACTTTCAAGGAATCCGAGCACGCTGAGGCTTTCAACCGTTGAGTCAACCGCGCTGAGCGTTGACCTCCACCAGATAAAGCCGATATACAAAGCGGTGATCAAAAGCATAATAATAAAGAATATATTCTTTTTTGAAGTAATTTTTTTACTCATAATTATTCCTCTGATAAATTTCTTATACTATTTTACAATTATTCTTATAATAAGTCAAATAATAAGGCTAATTTAACGGTTGAAAAAATAATCTAATTAATGTATAATATTTTAGCTATAAATTATAATTTTACGGAGTTGTGCTATGTTTATTAAATATTTGATTGTATTTTTGATTTCAATGATCCCGATTGTCGAGCTCAGAGGAGCGCTTCCGATCGGTATCGGTATGGGACTTCCCGCCTGGGCTTGTTACATAATCTGCATTATCGGTAATATGCTTCCGGTACCTTTTATATTCTTCTTCGCGAGAAAGGTTCTCATCTGGGGTAAGGATAAAAAGTATATCGGCAAATTCTTCACCTTCTGTTATGAAAAGGGCGAAAAAGGCGGAGAAAAGCTCAAAGGCAAGTCAGGTAAAGGCGTAGGCATTTATATCGCGCTTTTACTCTTTGTAGGTATTCCTCTCCCGGGCACAGGCGCGTGGACAGGAACTCTCGCTGCGAGCTTCCTTGATCTTGACTTCAAAAAGAGCGTACTCGCGTGTATGGGCGGTGTGCTTCTCGCGGGAGTTATTATGGCGCTCGCGAGCATGGGACTTTTCGGCGCGGTAGGCGCGATATTCAACAAAGGATAATTATTTTAAAGGGCGGCTTTGTCGCCCTTTATTTACATAAGGAATTAATGATATGAAAAAATATGATGTTATAATCGTAGGCGGAGGCGCGTCGGGAATGATGTGCGCTATAGCCGCAAAGGAAAAGAATCCAAATCATAATATAGCGATTATCGAAAAACAGGACAGAATCGGAAGAAAACTTCTGTCTACCGGAAACGGCAGGTGCAATCTGCTCAACCTCAACGTAGACAAAAGCAAATACGACGGCTCTTTCAGGAAGTATATCGACTTGTTAATTGACAAAAACTGCCCCGTCGATATGCTTGATTACTTCTCATCTCACGGACTCTCAGCCAAAGAAGAAACTGAGGGCAGAGTATATCCCGTTTCCAACCACGCTTCATCCGTGCTTGATGTGTTGAGATTTAATATTGAGAATCTCGGGATTGAAACTATCTGCGGCGAGGCTGTATCTGATATTCGTAAAAACGGTAAATTTTTTGAGATAAAGACAAATAATAACGTCTTTTCCGCTCAAAAGGTCGTAGTTTCCACAGGCACACAAGCGTCATCTAAGCTCGGCGGCGATAACAGCGGACTGAATATTCTTAAAAATATCGGAATTAAAACAGCTCCCTCCTACCCCGCGCTGTGTCCCGTTAAGGTAAAAAGCAACTTGTTGCCTTCGCTTAAAGGGCTCAGAGTCAAAGGCGAGGTCAGTCTTTATGACGGCAAAAGCCTTGTTGATAAGGAGAGCGGAGAAATTCAGTTTACCGAAAACGCTCTGTCAGGAATCTGCGTATTCAATCTGAGCAACAAGCTCAACAAAGTCAGAAAGCCTGTTCTCAAGATAAATTTGCTGCCCTTTACCGACGACGTATACGCTCTAATAAAACGTAACAGCATAGTTTTCAGCAGGCAAACGGCTGAGAATATGTTCACGGGGATCTTACAGAAAAAACTCGCCCTTGCGGTGCTCAAGCAGGCTAAAATCAAGCCCTCAGCTTCAATCAAAAGCCTGACTCAGAGCGATTATATCAGGCTGTGTGAAATCCTTACGGCGTGGAGCTTTGAGGTGTCGGGCAACGGCGGCTATGAAAAAGCTCAGGTCGCAGGCGGCGGAGTTTTGGGTGATGAAATTATCCCGGAAACCATGGAAAGCCGTAAAATCAAAAATCTGTATATCTGCGGCGAAGCGCTGGATATAATCGGAAAATGCGGCGGATACAATCTTTATTTCGCGTTCGCAAGCGGAAAAACTGTCGGAGAAAGCTTATGATTCGTATAAACTCGGTATCACTGCCGCTCGATTACAACGACAAAACAATTGAAAAAAGAGTTTGCAAAGAGCTCAGGATCACACCTGACGAAATCGAAAAATTCTCGCTCTTTAAGCGTTCGATAGACGCGCGTAAAAAGGCTGATATCCGCTTTAACGCTTCAATCGACGTATGGCTCAACATCAACGAAAACAAGGCTCTCAGCCGCGCAAAATGCAAAAAAGCGGCTATTGTAAATCCGTATGAGTATATTGTTCCCGAGGCTGAAAGCCTGAACTCCCGTCCCGTCGTCATCGGCTTCGGACCCGCGGGAATGTTCGCCGCGTTGATTCTCGCAAAGGCAGGCGCGAAGCCTATTGTGATCGAACGCGGTCAGGACTGCGACAGCAGGATTGAAGCCATAAACAGCTTTATAAAAACAGGCAAGCTTAACACGGAGTCGAATATTCAGTTCGGCGAAGGCGGCGCTGGAACCTTTTCCGACGGTAAGCTCAACACTGGCACAAAGGACGTTCGTTCCAGAAACGTTTTGATTGAGTTCGTCAAACACGGCGCGCCTGAGGAAATCCTCTACAACGCAAAGCCTCACGTCGGCACCGATAAGCTCAGAGCTGTAATCAAAAATATAAGAAATACGATCATATCCCTCGGCGGTGAGGTCAGATTTGAAACAAAGCTCACTTCAATTAAATTTACCGATAACAAAATAACCGCCGCGGAGGTTGAATCAAAGGATAAAAAAGAATTAATCGAGACCGATAATATTATCCTCGCGATAGGTCACAGCTCACGCGATACGTTTGAAATGCTCTTTAACAGCAATATTCTTATGGAACAAAAGCCGTTTTCGATCGGCGCGAGAATCGAGCATTTACAAAGCGATATTGACAAAGCTCAGTTCGGCTCATTCGCGGGCAACAAAAGGCTGGGAGCCGCGCCCTATAAGCTCAACGTCAAGACCTCAAACGGCAGAGGAGCTTATACGTTCTGTATGTGTCCGGGAGGCGAGGTAGTTCCCGCCGCAAGCGAAGAAAATATGCTCTGCGTTAACGGTATGAGCGAGTTTAAGCGTGACAAAACAAACGCCAATTCAGCGCTGCTCGTAAGCGTAAGCCCCGATGATTACGGCTCTGATCACGTTCTCGCGGGCGTAGAATATCAGAGAAAAATAGAAAAAGCCGCCTACAATACAGGCGGCGGTGATTATATCGCTCCCGTTCAAAAAGTCGGCGATTTTTTGAACAATCAAAAATCAACTTCATTCGGCTCCGTACTCCCGAGCTACAGCCGCGGTACCACGTTCGGTAAGCTCGACGATTACCTGCCCGATTATATCACTCTGTCAATGCGTGAAGCGATAGTCGGAATGGATAAATATTTAAAAGGCTTTATGGATCCCGACGCATTGCTTACAGGAGCGGAAACAAGAAGCTCCTCCCCTGTTCGCATACTCAGAAATCCCGAAACCCTGCAATCTGTTTCAATCAAGGGCTTATACCCATGCGGAGAGGGCGCGGGCTACGCGGGAGGAATAATCTCAGCCGCGGTTGACGGCATCAAATGCGCTGAAAAAGTTCTGACATAAAAAGAAACCGCCCAAAAAGGCGGTTATCTTTTGCGACTAAATCTGTAAGCCGGGTTCTGTCGTGAACAGTCATCTATCTTGGCACAGCGTTGCCGCTGTGCTCAACGCCACCTCCACAAGACTGCCGAGCAGGCATATTGTCTTTCCGCGGTGTTGCTCCAAACAGGGTTTACACGCCAGATACGTCTCCGCATCAGCGGTGAGCTCTTACCTCACCTTTCCATCCTTACCGTAAAAACGGCGGTTATTTTCTGTTGCACTATCCCTAAGGTCGCCCTCGGCGGCTGTTAGCCGTTGTTATCGCTCTATGGAGCCCGGACTTTCCTCGGAAGAATCCCTTTCGGAATAAATCCGCGACTGTTCAATCTACTCGCACAGATATTTTAAATCAAAATCTTTAAATTGTCAAATAGCTTGAATTTCAGTTTATTATACGTTATAATACAATAGGTAATTTTGAAGGGAGTAACAATATGGATATCAGACAGGAATCATTAAAGAAGCATTATGAATGGCAGGGCAAGATCGAGGTAATATCCCGCGCTCCTTTGAACTCAAAGGACGATCTATCTCTCGCCTACACTCCGGGTGTAGCCGAGCCCTGCATGGAAATCAATAAGGATTACGACAAGAGCTTTGAGCTCACAATAAGAAAAAATCTCGTCGCAGTTGTCACCGACGGCACAGCTGTCCTCGGCCTCGGCGATATCGGACCTGAAGCCGGTATGCCCGTAATGGAGGGTAAATGCTGCTTATTCAAGGAGTTTGCCGACGTCGACGCCTTCCCTATCTGCGTAAGAAGTAAGGATGTTGACGAGATCGCCAGAACGATTTATCTTATCAGCGGCAGCTTCGGCGGCATTAATCTTGAGGATATCGCGGCTCCGCGATGTTTTGAAATCGAGAGAAAGCTAAAGGAAGTCTGCGACATTCCCGTATTCCACGACGATCAGCACGGAACGGCAGTTATCGTAGCGGCGGCGCTTATGAACGCGTTAAAGGTCGTTAATAAAAAGATTGACGAAGTCAAGATAGTTATCAGCGGCGCGGGTTCAGCGGGAATCGCTATAGCAAAGCATATTATGAATATCGGCGTCAAGAACCTAACGCTGTGCAATTCAAAGGGTATTATCGCGAAGGGCTTGGAAACAAACAACTCCGAGCAGGAATATATGGCGACAATTACAAACCTTGAAAACAAGAGAGGAACTCTCGCGGACGCAATTGTCGGCGCGGACGTATTCCTCGGCGTATCGGCTCCGGGAATCGTAACACAGGATATGATACGCTCAATGGCTGATAAGCCCGTAGTTTTCGCAATGGCGAATCCCACACCTGAGATTATGCCTGATTTAGCCAAGGAAGCGGGTGCCGCAGTAGTAGGCACAGGACGTTCTGACTTCCCGAATCAGATCAATAACGTACTCTGCTTCCCGGGAATGTTCAGAGGCGCGCTCGACTGCAGAGCCTCGGAGATCAACGAGGAAATGAAGGTCGCCGCGTCATACGCGCTCGCCGAGCTTGTATCTGATGATGAACTCAGCTCGGAGTATATCATCCCCGACGCTGTCGACAAGCGAGTCGGCAAGGCTGTAGCCGATGCGGTAGTCAAAGCCGCCAGAGATACAGGCGTCGCAAAATTATAATAAAAGCGGATATAGTTTAGTGGTAAAACCTCAGCTTCCCAAGCTGATGTTGGGGGTTCGATTCCCCTTATCCGCTCCAAAAAATAGGAACGCCCAAAAGGCGTTCTTGTTTTTTGGCATACGGATTCGGGAATCGAAGCCGAGCGTTAAGA
>CACYDB010000023.1 GCA_902773035.1 uncultured Ruminococcus sp.
CTCGCGTACCTTTTCCACGGAAATATCGAGCTTCTCGGCGATTTCCTCGGACGAGGGCTCGTGACCTTTTTCGTGAAGGATCTGGGTGCTGACCTTCTTGACCTTGTTGATCGTTTCAACCATATGGACGGGAATTCTGATCGTGCGAGCCTGGTCGGCGATAGCTCTTGTGATAGCCTGACGGATCCACCATGTAGCGTATGTAGAGAACTTGAAGCCCTTGGTGTAGTCGAACTTCTCAACAGCCTTGATAAGACCGAGGTTGCCCTCCTGAATAAGATCGAGGAACTGCATTCCTCTACCGAGGTAACGCTTGGCGATACTTACAACGAGTCTGAGGTTAGCCTCGGAAAGACGCTTTTTAGCCTGAACGTCGCCCTCTGAAATTCTTATAGCGAGCTCGACCTCCTCCTCGGGAGAAAGAAGCGGTACGCGTCCGATTTCCTTGAGGTAAACCTTGACGGGATCGTCGATCGTGGCGGTGTCGGCATCAGAGCCGTCAGCCTTTTTGTCGTCAACGACGGGGATATCGTCAAAGTCGAGAGTCTCGATATCCTCGTTGATTTCGACGCCCATCTGCTCGAGGGTATCGTACAGCTTTTCGAGCTCCTCGGGCTTAAATTCCATCTCGCCGAGAGCCTCCATGATCTCGTCGTTAGTGAGGCTTCCCTTCTGCTTACCGAGCTCGATCAGGTCTTTGATTATTGTTTTTTTGTCCTGCTGTCCCATAATTCCTATCCTTTCATCATTTATGACTGTCGCGGAGCATACGCAGCATTTCCGCTATCTCATCATATGTCGCGTTTGCGGCGTCAGCGGTTTTGAGCTTCGCGTACTCCTCGTTTATTACTTCTATATTTTCCCGCAGAGTTTCTTCCGTAGCCATTCTGGCGAAGTCGGAGTTGACGATTCGGTAGATCCCCGCGGTTTCCTCCTGAGTAAAGTCACCCGATACCGACGAGAGAGGGTCATAGCCGTTTTTAATTCTTTCAGAGAAATATACATACAGCTTTCTGTTAAATTCCGTCTGAATTTTTCCCTCGTCGATCCTTGAAGAAATATATCCGAGCTTGTCCGGATGATTTATCATATAAGCGATAAGGCTTTCCTCGGCGACCGTTGAACGCGGCTTTTTGTAACGCTCGGGATTGAGCTTGTCGTTTCTACCGCTGAGGTTCTGACGGATATTGCGAAATTCCGTCTTTTTGTCGGAGTAGCGCTTACGCTTTTTGTACTTGTTCATCTGCTGTTTTACAGCGTCTGTGGAAACCTCGGTCTCCTTGCTGAGCTTTGAGATATAGATGTCCTGCTCGATCGAATTGTCGATCGAGGCGAGAATCTTTACAGCCTCGTTCAGATACGCGACTTTGCCGTCCGTCTGACTTATATCATAGCTTCTCCTGAGCTTTTGGAGCCTGTACTCAAGGTCGTTGCCGCTGCGCTCAATAACATTCAAAAACGCGTCGTGACCCTCAGCTCCCCTGTTTCTGAGGAACTCGTCGGGATCCTTGCCGTCGGGGATAGTGATAACCTTGATGAGAAGTCCCGCGTTTCTCAAAAGCTCGATCGCTCTCGCGGTAGCCTTCTGACCCGCTTCGTCGGAGTCGTAGCAGATAATGACCTCGTCGGCGTAGCGCTTCATAAGCAGAGCCTGCTCCTGAGTCAGCGCGGTGCCCAGCGTCGCGACGGCGTTTTGAAAGCCCGCCTGATTGACGGCGATGACGTCCATATAACCCTCGCAGAGTATCAGCGATTTTACGCCCGAGTTCTTGGCGTTGTTGAGAGAGAAGAGATTAGCGCTCTTCTTGAACACGGGAGTGTCCGAGGTGTTGAGGTACTTGGGCTTTTGATCGGTCATAATACGGCCGCCGAAGGCTATTACATTTCCCTTGAGATCAATGATCGGGAACATAACCCTGTCTCTGAATCGGTCGAAGATATTGCCGTTATCACGCTGAAACGCCAGATTTGCGGCTACGATCTCGCTTTTCTTAAAGCCGAGAGCTTCGAGATGGTTGCAGAGCGTGTAGGGGTTTTCGTCGGCGTAGCCCAGTCCGAAATGTCTTATCGTCCTGTCGCTCAGAGCTCGTCCGTGAAAATAATCGAGCCCTTTCCTGCCCTGAGGCGAATACAGCGACTTATAGAAGAATCTCGCCGCCTCTCTGTTAGCCTCGTAGATCCTCTTACGCAGAGCCGACATACTGTCGTCGTAGCTGTCCTCGGGCATATTGAGTCCGCACCGCTGCGCTAAAAGCTTGACGGCGTCGATATAGTCGAGGTTCTCGATCTTCATTATGAAGGTGATCACGTCGCCGCCGACTCCGCATCCGAAGCAGTAGAAGGAGCCGTTCTCGGTGTAGATATTGAAGGACGGAGTTTTCTCGCTGTGGAAGGGACAAAGTCCGACCATATTGCGACCGCGGCGCTTGAGATTCATATACGAGGACGCGACGTCGGTAATATCGTTACGATCTTTGATTTCGGCAATAAAGCCCTCGGGTAACGCCATAAACTCACCTCCGCCCCGTTTTCGACAACTGTTTCACTATTTATATATACGATAAATTTTTATTAATTCCTAAATTTTTTGAAATTTTGTTATAATTTAACTCATTTCAAAGTATTTCTCGGACAAAACCTCGGTCTGAAGCTCGCCCGAGGTCGCGTCGGCGAGAAGCTTGTCAAGAGCGCTTACGCTTTCGGAGGGTATATGGAAGCTTATCAGAACGTCGTCGGAATATTCGACGTCATCCACAATTCCGCCGCTCTCGATAATCAGGGTATTGAGCTTGCCGTAGCGCGTGTAGGAGCAGCGGATAAG
>CACYDB010000024.1 GCA_902773035.1 uncultured Ruminococcus sp.
GAGGTGAGGAAGTAAATCCGTTATGCAGAAGCAGGGCTCGCTTTCATCGGAGCCTACCTGAATGTCAACCCTTGTTCCGTCGAGCTTGACGACCGTTCCGTGAAGCGCGAGGGGCATTACGGTCCACTGATACTTCTTGATTCCGCCGTAGTAATGAGTCTTGAAGAACGCGAGCGACGTGTCCTCGTAAAGCGGATTGGGCTTGAGATCGACCCTCGGGGAGTCGATATGCGCGATTGAGAGTCGCACACCGTCCTTGGTACCGTTCTTGCCGATCACCGCGAGGGCAACCGCCTTGTCGCGATTGATATAGTAAACCTTATCGCCCGCACTGTACTTTTTATCCTGCTCAAAAGGCGTAAAGCCGTTTGCCTCGGCGAGCGCGACGGAATATCTTACCGCCTCACGCTCAACGGGAGAGTTGTCGAGGAACTTTTTGTAGCCCTCGCAGAACTCGTCAGCCTTTTTGAGCTCATCCTCTTTTACGGTAGCTATACCCGTTTTAGCGGGCATAAACAGTTCTTCCTTTAATTTCTTTGTTTTTGATTTTTCGTCCATATCTTTACCTCCGTTAAAAATAGAGTTTTTTATACATTTCTTTTGCGTGGCTGACCTTTTTGACATATTTTGCGGTTTCGCCGTAGGGTATGTTTTCAAGGTTCTTGCCGTCGGGGCTGACGTCGGGATCCTTGAGCCACTCGTCAACCTTGTTCAGGCCCGCGTTGTACGCCGCGGCGGCGACATTCTCATCTCCGTCGTAGCGGTCGAGCAGATACCTCAGAAGATAACAGCCGTAGTCAATATTGGTCTCGGGATCGGTGTAGCTGTCCGCGCTGACAGTTTCGTCACGCATAGCGGCGAGCCAGTCGAAAGTCGCGGGCATAAGCTGCATAAGCCCTTTCGCGCCGACGTGACTCTCAGACTCGGGATTAAATCGCGACTCTGTGCGGATAATCGCGTAGATGTATGGTCTGTCGAGCTGATATTTGTCGGCAGCGCTGTCAACGAAGGCGCTGTACTTAATAGGATAAGCCGCTTCTTCGAGCTTATTCCTCGCCTTGCCCATGTTTGAAATTATACAGTAAAGCGTCGCCGCGATAATTGCGACCAGCGCCAGAAACATTAAGAATTTACGTATCGGGTGCCTTTTTTTACGCCGCCTCGGACGACGTCGTCTTGCCTGAGCCATAGTCACCTCAAAGCCTGTCGATTATTTCCTCCGCGCGAGCCCTGAGCTCATCGGGGGTTGAGTTGTTTTCTATAGTATAGTCGCTGTTCTCCCTGAAATATTCGTCGGAAAACTGCGCGTTTATTCTTCTTTTCGCTTCCTCATCTGTGAGATTATCGCGCGCCTTAATGCGTTCGAGACGGATTTTTTCATCAGCCGTAACGGAAATGACCGCGTCGCAGATTATATCAAGCCCGCTCTCAAAAAGCTGAGGAGCGTCGAATATGATTTTATCCGCGCCGCCGTCGGCAAGGGCTTTGAGCTCCTTTAAGAAAAGCGGCGTGATATGCGGATGGGTCACACTGTTGAGCAGGGCTGTGTTATCCTTTGAGGAAAACGCTCTCTTTGCCAGAAGTCCGCGGTCAAGCTTACCTTTGACGACCGTATCCTCGCCGAAAAAGGTTTTCACGGACTCGAGAACGATCGGGTTTTTCATAATCTCACGCGCGAGCAAATCGGCGTCGATCACCTTGTAGCCGCGCTTCTCAAATACGGCGCGAACCTCGCCCTTACCCGCGCCCGTTGCGCCTGTAAGTCCGATAAGCTTATAGCTTTTCAAGGTCGATCACCTCAAATCCCGCGGCTCTGATGAGCCTGTTGTAGACAGCCATTCCCACGCCGTCGGGGTCGGGACACCGCGCGTACACGAGGGTAATGTCGCTGTCACCGTCGATCTCGCGCAGAGATGAAAACAGTCTGCGCGCCTGTGAGAGTGAGTCGTCCCTGCCGCCGAGGGAGAATTTTTTGAGCGTGATTTCGCTCATATCCTCGTCGTAGCAGAGGGCGGCTACGCCTTTATCATCGTGAGAATTAACGTAATTTATATATGAAGAATCGCTGCCGTGGAGCAGTACGACCCGCGCCTTTGGCGAATAATGCTTGTACTTCATTCCCGGGGAAGCGGCCTTCTCCCCGTTCCGCAGCTCGTTAAGCACGGCGTCGTCAACGTCAACCTCGCCGATTACGCTTTCAAGCTGCTCAACCGTAATTCCGCCCGGACGGAGAAGTCTCGGAGGGTTTACGGCGAGAGTGATGACAGTGCTCTCGAGCCCTACGCTGCACTCGCCGCCGTCAACTACGGCGTCTATTTTACTGTTCATATCATTCATAACGTGAGCGGCAGTCGTCGGACTGGGCGAACCTGAAATGTTCGCCGAGGGTGCGGCTAACGGTACTCCCGCCGCCCTGATGATTTTCTGAGCCGTCGGATGTGACGGAAAACGGACTGCGACCGTATCAAGCCCCGCGCTAACCTCGTCGGGAATACTCTTGCCCTTGGGGAGAATGATCGTCAGCGGTCCGCTCCAGAAGCGTTCGGCAAGGAGCCGAGCTTTTTCGGGAAATTCAGACACAAGCGAGAACCGCTCGATGTCGGCTAAATCGGCAATATGAACAATCAGCGGATTGTCGGCGGGTCTCCCCTTCGCCTTAAAAATCGACTCAACCGCCTTGCCGTTGAGAGCGTCGGCGGCAAGTCCGTAGACGGTTTCGGTGGGTATCGCGACAAGTCCGCCGCGGCTGAGTATTTCGCCCGCGGCTTCTATATCTTTTTCGTTATCGTGTAATAGTAAGGTTTTCATCAGCTCTCCATACTCTCCCTGAGCTTTTCCGCTCTGTCGGCGGCGGTGAGGCTATCGATTACCTCGTCGAGATCGCCGTTGAGGATATCCTCGAGCTTGTAGAGGGTGAGCCCTATGCGGTGGTCGGTGAGTCTGCCCTGAGGGTAGTTATAGGTGCGGATTCTCTCGCTCCTGTCGCCCGAGCCTACCTGACTCTTTCTCTCGGCTGAGATAGCGCTGTCCTGAGCCTCCTGCTTCTGCTGCAAAAGTCTTGACTTGAGCACCTTCATCGCCTTGTCCTTGTTCTTGTACTGGCTTCGCTCGTCCTGACACTCGACGACCATTCCTGTCGGCAGGTGAGTGATTCGGATAGCGGAGGAGGTCTTGTTGATATGCTGACCGCCCGCGCCTGATGAGCGGAAGGTATCTATCTTCAAATCCTTGGGGTTGATCTCCATCTCGACCTCGTCAGCCTCGGGAAGCACAGCGACGGTGGTGGTAGAGGTATGGATCCTGCCCTGACTCTCGGTTTCGGGAACACGCTGGACGCGGTGAACTCCGCTCTCGTACTTGAAGCGGCTGTAGGCTCCCTCGCCGTTGATCATAAAGGAAATTTCCTTGAAGCCTCCGAGCTCGGTTTCATTGGCGTTGATGACCTCGGTCTTAAAGCCCTTGCGCTCGGCGTACATCGTGTACATTCTGTACAAAACGCCTGAGAACAAAGCGCTTTCCTCACCGCCCGCGCCGCCGCGGATTTCGACGATAACGTTACGCTCGTCGTTGGGATCCTTGGGGAGCAGGAGGATTTTGAGCTCGTCGGAAAGAGTTTCGACGTTTTTCTTAGCCTCGTCCAGTTCAAGCTGGGCGAGCTCTCGAAACTCCGCGTCGGAGGATGAGTCGCCGAGAATCTCGAGGCTGTCCTCGATAGTCTGCTTAGCGTCCTTGTACTCTCGGTACTTCTCGACCACAGGCTCGAGCTCGCGAATCTCCTTCATGATCTTCTGATATTCGTCCACATTCGCGGCGATATCAGGCTCGTATATTTTTTTGTTCAGCTCATTATAGCGTTTTTCAAAAATCTCGATTCTCTCAAACATCAGCTGAGCACCTTCTTAATATTTTTTTCTACCTTTTTTCTCGGAAGCATAACCTCGCGCGAGCAACCCTCGCACTTGATTTTGAAGTCCATACCGACTCGCAGAAGCTCAAAGACCTTTGAACCGCAGGGGTGAGGCTTTTTCATTTCTATTCTGTCGCCGACCTTTAAATCCATAGCGTCCTCCAAGCAATAGTATAACATTATAATTATAGTATTTTTTTATCTCTTCGTCAAGCTCAGTGTGCCTCTGTCTGATACTCCCTATCCCCCGCACCGTTAGTTCCTTGGAAAGTCTGCTGCGGGAGGATAGGTTCTTCGCAGTAGAACGGACGGAAAGGATACATTCCTTTCCGTCCCGATAATTTTGAAACTATTTAACTTTGATCTTTATCTTCTTTATGACCGTCTTTGCGGCATAGGTCTTGGTGCCCTTCGCCAGCACTCTGACTTTTATATTGTAGGCGCCCTTTTTAGTACCCTTTCTGACTATTATTCTGCCCTTCTTGGTGAGGGTCAGCTTCTTTGAGCCGGAGAGCTTTTTGTAAGTCACCTTGCCCTTGGCGTTCTTTACCGTAATTGCGCTTACAGTTACCTTGCTCTTTTTGAGCTTCTTAGCCTTGACGGTCTTTGCCTTGGCGGTAACCTTCATCGGGTTAGCCTTTTTAGCTTTGTCAACACTCACAACATCTGCGTATGAAGCAGGCTTTGTCATATCCGTTTCAGCCTTCCGGGGGTCTGTCGTATTTTCTTTATACGGCCACGCTCCGCCACTGTATACGGCGTTATTTTGTTCAGCTTCTTCCAAAGTTTTATAATATCCATACTTTCCGTCGCCGTAGTAATAGAACCACGCTCCCTTAGCATTCTGTTGTCCAATGCCTTCATATATATCTGCTTGGCAGCAAACAAATATCATCGAGTCAAAATCCTCTGTTCCGTCGGGATAAAAGCCGTATCTATCCTCTCCGGGCAGGTATTTTGTCGCGGTCAGATTAGTTGTCTGCATAGCTGATTTTACAGAGAGCGGGTCGTCATAATCCCGGACAACCGCGTTGTTGAAAATAACAGCCTCTACATCCGACGGAATACGAGCGACAAAAATATTCTCGTCCTTTTCGTCTTTCTCGGTTACTTTGTACCCGTACCAAGCGTCGTCTGCTCCGTAATAATCGAGGCAATTATCAGTACCTGCCCACCAATAAATACCGGCTGCGCAGGATTTAAGGCTTCCGTCGAAGCAATCGTTATAGCTGTTTCTCCACTCCTCCGGCATATAGAAGCGCAGGGTTTTTGTTTTTTGCTTATCCTTTACCGCGTCCTTAACGTCAATATGCTCGACCGGTGTTTTCACTTCCACATCCGCTGTTTGTTTTCCTTCTAAAGCCGCAGATTGAATCTCGGGAAGGTCAAGAAGCGTGTAGAGCACCTTGCGAAAGTTCTCTTTGTCTTTTCTGTCAAGTATAACGGAGCCGTGATAATACTTATCGGGATCGTACTCATTTTGTTCGATTTCAGTTTTTTTGATTCCGAGGTTTTGCTCTAACAAAAATTGCTCCGGGTCCAGATCACCGTTCTCAATCTCTCTTGACGCTTGCTCGGTAAATCTCACATATATTTTGGAGAATCCGATTTCTTTCTCTTTTTCGGGAAGTTCATCCCAATTATACTCGCAAAAATCGAATCTGTCTGTGTTGTTAGGAAACTGAGCGGTTGAGTCAAGTATATACTGAGCCTTCAGTACATTTGCGCAGTTGTGGGTATTCAGCGTGACTTGATATATATAATAATCCTGCGTATAATCTCCTTTTGCAAGGTCGGTTATTTTTTTGATTCCGGGGATTAACTCGTTCAGTGTTTTTTCAACATAGCCTCTGTCGTAGCCGGAATCATCAGAATCAATACCCACACTCAGTTGATTATCGGCAAAAACATTACCGTCGTCTGTATAAAAATCGTCTGTCGCGATAGTTGAGGTAAAGTCTATGTTGTCGTCCTCGTCAAGCGCTTCACAAACCGCAAGCACATTCTCGCAGCTTTTTTGATTTAGGGTCAGCGTATAGAAGCATCTGTCGTAATCATCATTGTAATCGGTTTTTTCTATTTTGCTGATTCCGAGCTTTTTGTTGCTGAAAAACTTATCGGCGTCAAATTTTCCTGTATAAACCTGCTTTGTTTTTTCCGGCTTGAGCGCCGCGATGAGCCTGCACTCGTCGAAGCTGTACTCCTCTTCTTCGGGATAATACACCTGAAATGCTGCCTGAGTCGAGTAATCAACATCATACAATACAACAATACGGACAATCGCGCAGTCTTTATCGACCTTAACCGTAATCGCGTTGCCGAAGTTGCAGTAGTTCTTTTCGCCGTCTTTCTTTTGGTAAAAAACCTTGAACTGATATGTTCCCGCGGAAATATTTTTAAAATCCTTATAAAACTGACCGTTGGAGTCTAATTGCAATTTACATTCAGGGTCGTCCCCGTCATTCCAATCAGAACCGCAAAGTCCCTCGGAGCCTGTAACATAAAAGCCTGTATAACGGCTACGATCAGAATCGGTATACTCGGCATACACCGATTGCGTAAACAACGCGGTTATCAAAACAAATGCCAACAAAACAGAAGCACATCGTTTCATACTATTCATATCCTTTCTTAGTTATAATCAATCATTTTTTCCGGTGGAATACACAGCTCCTTTTTTCTGAGCTTCGGACAAGGTAGGATACTCGCCGTACATGTCATCTCCGTAGTAATAGTACATCCGCGTTTTCACCCGATACGAGTCTTGTGAGCCAAACTCACTTGCTCCGTTCGGGTAAGTTAGGACAAAGATTTTGTCGTCACACAACTCGCTTTTATTGAGGTTATTAAGGAATTGTGTTTTTGAATTAGCCTTGCGCGTCACGCACAAGGATTCTTTGTCTTTTTGAACATACGTATAATATATTGACGGATTGTAGTCAGTCGCTTGTAAATCCTCAAAACTATAGGACTGATTACTATCTATACACATAAGCTGAACCTTATCGTCAAATGACTCCGGCGTAAAGAAATAGACCGTATACATATCCTCTCTTTCCGGAGCGAATTGCGGATTAGGAGCAGAGGTCGGAGCAGTAGCTTTTGTCTCGCTTTGAGTCGCAGGCTGAGTTGCGTTCTCTGTCTCGGCAGGATTCGTTTTCTTTTCCGGCTTTTTCGGGGTATTCTCAGCCGGACGCGTAGATTGTTGGTCGGAAGATTTTTTAACAACCGTATTCTCCTTAGCTTCGGTAGCTGGCTTCGGAGAGGATTCCTCGAGCTCGGCGCTTGTATTCGGGGAGACTGAGTTATTATTTGAGGATAGATCGGCGCTCACGGCTTTTGTCTGAGCGGTCGGGCTGTAATTTTTTTCTTTCTTAGTCTCGGAAACCTCCGCGGCTTCGGAGGCAGGCTGCGGCGCTTCCGGTACCTGCGGAGAGGTCGCGGTGATTTTATCAAGCTTAGGGAGGCTTGTAAGGCTCATAATCAGCGCGACGGTAATAATCATTACGCAAGCCGCGGAGGAAGTGAGGATTTTGATATAGAACGCTCCGCGTTTTTTGCGGTATTTATTGATGATCTCATCGGCTGTGGGCGTGAAATCAACCTCGCCCAGAGCTTCGTCGAGCTGACGTTTTAAATCATTCATAATCTTCCTCCTCTCCTAGATTCTTTTTGAGCTCCGATTTTGCGGCTCGGAGCCTGTAGTCAACGGTCGTTTTGGGGATATTAAGAACATACGCGATTTCCTCGCGGCTGAGCTCCTGATAATAAAAAAGCAAAATCACTTCTCTGAGCTCAGGCTTCAGCTTGCCGATTTCTTCAATCACGGCGAGCTTTTCGTCGAGGTCATTCTGCGCGGGGGAGCTTTTCACGACATTCTCGGCGGGTACCTCTCGCCGCGATTTATGGGAGAGAGCGCTTCTGCAAACATTGACGGCGATTTGAAACAGCCACGGCTTTAGCTTGGAGTCGTCCTTGAGCGTATTTAGTTTTTTAAGAACCTTGAAAAAGGTCTCCTGAACGGCGTCCTCCGCGAGCTGATAGTCCCCGAGGTACACGATTGATAATTTCAGCACATCATTCTTGTACCCTGAGTATATCCGCTCAAACCGACGGTGCTTCTCTGACCGCAATTTTCTCCCCCCTCTATATATAAGACGAAATAAA
>CACYDB010000025.1 GCA_902773035.1 uncultured Ruminococcus sp.
AAGAGAAACCGATACAATGCCTCAGTGGGCAGGCTCATCGTGGTATTTCCTCAGATATATGGATCCTCACAACAACGAGGCTCTCGCGTCCATGGAAGCGCTCGAATACTGGTCGCCTGTAGACTGGTATAACGGCGGTATGGAGCACACAACGCTTCACCTGCTCTACAGCCGTTTCTGGCATAAGTTCCTCTATGACATCGGTGTAGTTCCTACTCCGGAGCCGTACGCTAAGCGCACAAGCCACGGTATGATCCTCGGCGAGAACGGCGAGAAGATGTCCAAGTCAAGAGGCAACGTTGTTAACCCCGACGAAATCGTAGAAGAGTACGGCGCCGATACAATGCGTCTGTACGAGATGTTTATCGGTGACTTTGAGAAGGCTGCTCCCTGGAGTCCTTCCAGCATCAGAGGCTGCCGCAGATTTATAGAGAGATTCTGGAATTTGCAGAACATTCTCGTTGACGGCGATACTATTCGTCCCGAAATCGAGAGCTCTTTCCACAAGGCTATCAAAAAGGTCGGCGAAGATATCGAGAACATCAAGTTCAACACAGCTATCGCCGCTTTGATGTCGCTTATCAATGATATTACTTCGTTCGGTTCAATCAATAAAAAGGAACTCGGTATTTTCTCGATACTTCTCAATCCCTTCGCTCCTCACGTAACCGAGGAGGTATGGGAAGCCTGCTCACTCGGAGAGGGCATTGTCGCCGAGCAGAGCTGGCCTGAATACGACGAAAGCAAGTGCGTTGAGGATACAATCGAAATCGCTGTTCAGGTTAACGGTCGTATCAAGGCTAAGATCAATATAGCTCCCGACGCCGAGCAGGGTGATGTACTCGCTCAGGCTAAGGCTGACGAAAACGTCGCTAAGGCTGTTGAGGGCAAAAATATCGTTAAGGAAATCTACGTCAAGGGAAGAATCGTTAACATTGTTGTCAAGTAATGGGGGTTTCTTTGTTTACCAAGGATAAGACTAACGTCTGTAAGGGAATAGGTATATTATTTCTGCTGTTCCATCATCTTTTCAGAAAACCTGAAATAATTCTCAACAATAATATTGAGTTCAACTTTATCAGCATTGAGAAAATTAATATAATCGCTACGGCTCTCAGAGTATGCGTATGGATATTCGCATTTCTCTCAGCCTACGGACTGGCGTACAAGTATAAGCGCTCCTCTAAAGAGGACAGACATTGGTTTGTGCCGCGACAATGGCTCAACCTGATGAAGCCATTCTGGTTTATTTATCTGTTTGCCGTCTGCGTTTACATAATTTCAGGTCATAATATTGTCGCAAAATATTCGGGCAACTTTCTCTACGCTGTATTTGACTTCTTCGCGGTGGCGGATTTCTTCGGCACCACGAAGCTGCTGGGTGTATTCTGGTATATGTTCTTTGCTCAGCTTGTAGTAATTGCGCTTCCTGTTATCTACAAATTCTGCGAGAAGTTCGGTTACCTTTCGATTTTGTTCTCGTTTATATTTATGTTCTTCCTCAAATACGGTATCTCAACCCTCAACGGCGGTCCGTATCTTGAATACCTCATTGTAGTAGTTACGGGAGTTGTATTTGTTCAGAAGGACGTTATGAACAGATTGAGTATGAGAAAAAGTAAGGCTCCGTTTAAACTGTTTATGTTTATACTTTTCCTGTGTATAGCTGCGGGGGCGATGTATCTAAGGGAGATGGTTATTCCCGACGATACAATGCATCTGCGCGGTGTATGCAGCGCCGTTGCCGCTGCGTCAATCTGTATCAGCTTCGGCGTATACCTTAACATCAGGTTTATAACCATTCCGCTGTCTTTTCTCGGAAAGTATTCGGGAGGAATGTTTATAATCCATTCCATGCTCTACAGTATGGTTCCGAGGATTGTATATATTACAAGTAATCCCGCTTTAGTGTATCTTATTCTTATAGCTGAAAGCCTCTTGATTACTATGGCTGTTTTCGTGGTGAAAAAGTATATAAGATATGATAAATTGTTTGAATTAATCTCCAAGGGTATTTGCAAAATTCCTGTTTTTTTCTTCGGAAAACAGGCTTAAAAGTTCTATAATTATTAGTTTTAAATAAAATTGCACTAAATTTCTACAATTCTATTGACATTATTAGTCGTTTATTGTATAATACTTGTTGCAGTATTGCAAATTTACCCATGTCAGATGGGAGGGATATAGAAAATGTCAGAGGTAAGACTGAAAGAAAATGAGTCTCTTGAAAGCGCTTTAAGAAGATTCAAGAAACAGTGTGCCAGAGCAGGCGTTATTGCTGAGGTTCGCAAGAGAGAAGCTTACGAAAAGCCTTCTGTTAAGCGTAAGAAAAAATCCGAAGCAGCTCGTAAACGCAAGTATAGGTAATAATTAAGCGGACAGCCTAACTGTCCGCTTTCTTTCTTTTTATTCATTGAGGTGAGTTTATGAAAAAAGTATTGGTTTTACTCGGTCCCAATCTCAATATGGTCGGTATCCGCGAAAAAGGTATATACGGAGCCGAAACTGCTCAAAGTATTAATGAGCAGATAAAAGTCTACGCCGCGGATAACGGCTTTGAATCAGAGATTTTCCAGTCGAATCACGAGGGTGATCTCATAGATAAGATACACAGCGCTAAGGATAACTTTGACGGTGTTGTAATCAACGCGGGCGCGCTGACTCATTACAGCTACGCCTTGAGAGACGCTATAGCCTGCCTTGATATTCCTTTTGTAGAGGTGCATATGTCCAACATCCACGCCAGAGAGGAATTCAGGCATACATCGGTTATCGCTCCCGTATGCAAAGGACAAATCTGCGGCTTCGGCAAGGAAGGCTACAAGCTCGCGATTATTGCTTTAAAGGATATGATATAATTGTCAATTCAGACTGATAGAATAAATAAGCTCAGAGAAGCTCTATGTGATAATTCTCAGGCGTTCTTTATCTCAAATGAGAAAAACGTCTATTATTTTTCAGGCGTTCAGAACAGTGAGGGCAGGATTCTTGTAACAAAAGACAGCGTCTATCTTCTCGTGGATTTCAGATACAGCGAAACCGCGAGGAAGAACTGCTCATCCTGCGAGGTTATAGAGTTTAAGTCGCTCTTTGCGGATATTAAAACTCTACTCATAAAGCACGGTGTAAAATATCTGTTCATAGAATCCGAGGATATTACCCTCGGCGCCTACGCGAGAATGAATAAAGCCTTAGGCGAGGATATCGAGATTATCTCGGACGATACACTGAGCAATTGTATTTCCAACCTCAGAATTATCAAAAGCCCCGAGGAGATTGAGTGTATCGCTCAGGCTCAGAAAATCACTGAAAAAGCCTATAACGAGGTTCTTAATTTCATCAAGCCCGGGGTAGAGGAAAGAAAAATCGCCGTCGAGCTTGAATATCTTATGAAGATATACGGCGCGGAGAACGTTTCCTTCGACCTGATCACTATTACGGGAAAGAAAACCTCGCTGCCTCACGGCGTACCGTCCGACAGCGTTATAGCCGAGGGCGATTTCTTTACAATGGATATAGGCGCTTTGTATAAAGGTTATCACAGCGATATGACCCGTACAGTAGCCGTAAAGTCCTTTAGCGGAGAGCAAAAGGATATTTACGACATTGTCCTGAACGCTCAGCTTGCGGCGTTAAGTACAGTTAAAGCAGGTGTAAAAGCCTTTGATGTGGACAAAACCGCCAGAGATATAATCAAAAACGCGGGTTACGGTGAAAACTTCGGTCACTCAACAGGCCACGGAGTAGGTCTTGATATCCATGAGCTGCCGTATGTTAATACAAAGGGCGACAGGATCTTAGCCGAGAATATGGTTATCACAGTCGAGCCGGGAATATACCTTGAGGGCAAGTTCGGAGTC
>CACYDB010000026.1 GCA_902773035.1 uncultured Ruminococcus sp.
GATCAGGGAGAGAAACTTCTGCTCGTCTATGACCACAAGCTCGCAGCCCGATAACGCGCTCGCCGAGCTTACCCTCGGCATTTTGTCGAAGAACGCCGCCTCGCCTATTACCTCTCCCCTCGCGGCAGTGTTGAGGGTGCGCTCGATTCCGTCGGGCGAGGTCATATACACCCTCACGCTCCCCTTCTTAATATAGTAAAAGCTATTGGCGCTGTCGCCCTGATAGTAGATTATCTCACCCTTGGAAAACCTTCTGACAGGGTTGATACCGTCAAAAATTCTCTGGATTTCGCTTTGCTTTTCCATAAACTCACACTTCCCCGCAACTATTATGCGTTAATTGTAGCATAATTTACAATCTTTTGGCAAGCCCATATGAGATAATTCTATTATTGATTAACCGAAAGAGGTGTTTTTATGGGAATGACTATGTCACAGAAAATCCTCGCGGCTCACGCCGGTCTTGACGAGGTCAAGGCGGGTCAGCTTATCGAGGCAAAGCTGGACTTAGTTTTAGGCAACGACGTTACAACTCCCGTTGCCATCAACGTATTTGAACAGAACGGCGCGACAAAGGTGTTTGACAACACCAAAATCGCAATGATTATGGATCACTTTACTCCGAACAAGGACATCAAGGCGGCGACTCTCGTTAAACAGACGAGAGAGTTCGCGAATAAGTATGACATCACAAATTACCGTGACGTCGGCGAAATGGGTATCGAGCACGCGCTGCTGCCCGAGATCGGACTGGTAGGCCCCGGATGTCTGTGCATAGGCGCGGACTCTCACACCTGCACCTACGGAGCTTTGGGAGCTTTCTCAACAGGCGTAGGCTCAACGGATATGTGCGCGGGAATGATCAGCGGCAAGGCTTGGTTCAAGGTTCCGTCGGCTATCAAATTCAATCTTGTCGGTAAGCCGCAGGGCTATGTTTCGGGCAAGGACGTTATCCTTCATATCATAGGCAAGATCGGCGTTGACGGCGCGCTCTACAAGAGTATGGAGTTTACGGGCGAGGGCGTTAAGCACCTCAACATCGACGACAGACTCTGTATCGCGAATATGGCGATCGAGGCAGGCGCGAAGAACGGTATCTTCCCCGTTGACGACGTAACGCGAGAATACTGCGAGGGCAGATATCAGGGAACTCCCGTCGAGTACACCGCCGATGAGGACGCGGTTTATGACGAGGAATACACAATCGACCTCTCAAAGCTCAGACCGACTGTATCCTTCCCTCATCTCCCCGAGAATACAAGGACAATTGACGAAATCGGCGCGACCGAGGTTAAAATAGATCAGGTCGTAATCGGCTCCTGCACAAACGGACGTATCTCCGACCTCAGAGCCGCTGCGAGAGTTCTAAACGGTAAAAAGATCGCCAAGGGCGTACGCTGTATCGTTATCCCCGGAACTCAGAGCATCTGGAAGCAGGCTATGCACGAGGGACTTTTTGACATCTTTATTGACGCGGGAGCGGTAGTTTCAACCCCCACCTGCGGTCCGTGTCTGGGCGGTCATATGGGAATCCTCGCCGCAGGAGAGAGAGCCGTTTCCACAACCAACCGCAACTTTGTAGGACGTATGGGTCACGTTGACAGCGAGGTTTATCTCGCAAGCCCCGCCGTTGCCGCGGCGAGCGCCGTTACGGGCTACATCGCGAATCCCGAAAACATTTAAGGGTAACAGGAGGTACATATGGAAAACGCAAAAGGCAGAGTACATAAATTCGGCGATAACGTTGACACGGACGTAATTATCCCCGCGCGTTATCTTAACACAGCCTCTCACAAGGAGCTCGCGGCTCATTGTATGGAGGATATCGACAAGGAGTTTGTCAACAAGGTAAATGACGGCGATATTATGGTCGCGACTAAGAACTTCGGCTGCGGTTCATCGCGCGAGCACGCTCCCATCGCTATCAAGGCGAGCGGTGTAAGCTGCGTAATCGCGTCGAGCTTCGCGAGAATCTTCTACCGCAACGCGATCAACATCGGACTTCCGATCATCGAGTGTCCCGAGGCGGCTGAGGAAATCTCGGACGGCGATACCGTTTCGATCGACTTCAACACAGGCGTGATCACCGACGAGACTACAGGCAAAAGCTTCCAGGGAGAGCCCTTCCCCGAGTTCATCCAGAACATTATCCAAAAGGGCGGACTTATCAATTCGATCAAATAATTTCTAAGCCGGCTCAAAAGAGTCGGCTTTTCTTTAATTTACGGTTGAAAATTAACAAAAATAGTAATATAATAGTACAAGATTATTCGGGAGGGAAAGCTATGCCTTTTATCAACGTTAAGACATCAGTCACGGCTGATGAGAATACAAAGACTTCTATTGAGAAAAAGCTCACCGAGTCGATAACTCTGCTGCCCGGTAAGACCGCGAATTACTTTATGTGCGCGGTTGAGGACGGAATAAGCTTTATGTTCCACGGCGATAAGGAGAACACCGCCTTCGTAGAGGTCAAAATCTACGGCAAATCAACCCGCGAGGCTTACGGGAAGCTCACCGCGAGAATCTGCGAAATTCTGGAGGAGGAGCTCAAGGTTTCTCCCGAATACTGCTATGTAAAGTTTGAGGAAGTCGAAAACTGGGGCTTCAACAACTTTATGTTTTAAGGAGAAGTTATGAAAAGCTACAGAAAAGAACTCTGGTTCAATGTACCCCGCCGCAGACAGATCGTCCGCATAACCGAGGAGGTTCAGCGGGCTATCGACGAGAGCGGCGTTAAAGAGGGGCTTGTGCTCGTAAACGCTATGAACATCACCGCCTCGGTATTTATCAACGATGATGAGAGCGGACTTCACTCCGACTACGAGAAGTGGCTCGAAAAGCTCGCTCCCGAAAAGCCCTACAGTCAGTACAATCACAACGGCTTTGAGGACAATGCCGACGCTCACCTCAAGCGCACGATTATGGGACGAGAGGTTGTCTGCGCGATCACGGACGGCAGGCTCGACTTCGGCACATGGGAACAGATTTTTTACTACGAGCTCGACGGCAAACGTCAGAAGCACGCATTAATTAAAATAATTGGAGAATGATACAATGAAAATTGCAGTTATAACAGGAGGACTCAGCACTGAGCGCGACGTCGCGATTTCCTCAGGCGCGAGGATCGCCGACGCGCTGAGAAGCAAGGGTCACGAAGTAGTTCTGATAGACGTTTTTATGGGCTTTGAGAGCAATATCTCGCCCGAAAAGCTCTTTAAGGACAACGCCGATTTAATTCAGAATAAGGGCGTTAACGAGTTTATCCCCGACCTTCGCGCCGTTAAGCTTTCACGCGCCGATAAGAGCGACTGCTTCCTCGGCAAGAATGTTGTTGAGATCTGCCGCGCGGCAGACATCACCTTCTTCGCGCTTCACGGCGGCGAGGGTGAGAACGGTCAGCTTCAGGCGGCGTTTGACATTCTCGGACTCAAATACACGGGCTCGGGATATCTGGGCGCGGCGCTCGCCATGGACAAGGGCATTACTAAGGCGCTGTGCTCGCTCCACAGGGTTCTCACGCCCAAGGGCTTGATCTTCAAAAAGGGCGAGGACGTTGTATGGGATACGTTCCCGTGCGTAATCAAGCCCTGCTCGGGAGGCAGCAGCGTAGGTATAGCCAAGGCGAATAACCCCGAGGAGCTTGACGCGGCTGTGGCGGACGCGTTCTCTTATGAGGACGAGATCGTAATCGAGGAGTTTGTCGAGGGACGCGAGTTCTCGGTAGGCGTGCTCGGAGACGAGGTTCTGCCCCCGATCGAGATCATCCCCACAACAGGCTTCTACGACTACAAGGCTAAGTATCAGGCGGGACTCACTGTTGAGGAATGTCCCGCAAAAATCACCGAGCAGGAGGATAAAACTCTGCGTGACGCGGCGCTCAACGCCTTCAATGTACTCCGCCTCACCTCATACGCGAGGATCGACTTCATTCTCGACAAGGACGGCAACGCCTACTGTCTTGAGGCTAACACCCTCCCCGGAATGACCCCGACAAGCCTGCTTCCTCAGGAGGCGGCGGCAATCGGTATGGATTATCCGACGCTCTGCGAAAAGATTGTCGAGCTGTCGCTCAAAAAATACAACTAAGGTACAGACTATGAAGCATTTTACTCTTTCTCAGATCGCCGAGGCGTGTCAGGGTACGTATGTCGGCGACGAAAATCTGAAAAATACCGCTGTCAGCTCCATTGAGCGCGACAGCAGAAATATCAAAAAGGACTCGCTTTTCCTCGCCATCAAGGGCGCGAGGGTCGACGGTCACGACTTTATCGAAAAGTGCTACGACGCGGGAGCGATCTGCGCTCTGTGCGAGAAGCCGCCGAAGAATCCCTCAAAGCCTTACATACTTGTTGACGACACGCTCAAGGCAGTCAAGAAAATCGCCAAGGCTTACCGCGAGCTGTTTGACATTCAGATCGTCGGAATCAGCGGCAGCGTGGGCAAGACCTCGACAAAAGAGATGATCTCCGCCGTACTCTCGGCGAAATTCAGGGTGCACAAGACTCAGGGCAACCTCAACAACGAGCTCGGCGTACCGCTGACGCTCTTCGGAATGGACGACAGCACCGAGGTCGCGGTTATCGAAATGGGAATTTCGGACTTCGGCGAGATGGCGAGAATCTCCGAGATGGTTCAGCCGACGATCGAGGTCATCACCGTGATCGGCGACTGTCACCTTGAAAACCTCGGCGACCGCGACGGCGTATTCAAGGCTAAGACCGAGATGTTCCACAACCTCCGCATAGGCGGAACGGTCATCCTCAACGGCGACGATGAAAAGCTCAACAAGGTCACGACCGTCAAGGGCAACGCGCCGATTTTCTACGGCTTCCACCACGGAGCCTACCGCGCCGAGAACGTTAAGAATAACGGCGTGCTCGGAATTGACGCGGACTTGCTCTTTGAGGGCAACCGCATCAGCGTAACTATCCCCGCAATCGGTACATATATGGTAAGCAACGCGCTTGCCGCGGCGGCTGTAGGACGTACTCTCGGGCTCACTAACGAGGAAATCAAGCGCGGAATCGCAAGCTACAAGACTGTCGGCAGCCGCGCGAATCTGATAGACACGGGCAAAATCAAAATCATTGACGACTGCTACAACGCCAACCCGAACTCAGTCCGCGCGTCAATCGACACGCTGATGAACTTTGAGGGCAGGCACGTGGCGATCCTCGGCGATATGAAGGAGCTCGGCGAAAACGAGCTGACACTTCACCTTGAAACAGGACAGTACGCTCAGGCGTGCGACCTCGTGATCGCCGTAGGCCCTCTCGCCTTAAAGCTTGCCGAGGGCGCGGGAGGACTGCACTTTGAGACAAAGCAAGCTCTGTTCAAGGAGCTGCCCTCTCTCATAAAAGACGGCGACGTGGTACTCGTAAAGGCAAGTCACAGTATGGCGTTTGAGGAAATCACCGCGGAGCTCGAAAAGCTATGATCAAAGGCGTAGTGTTCGATATGGACGGTCTGATGTTCGACACCGAGATCCTCACCTACCGCCTCCAGCGTGAGATACTGATGCGTGATTTCGGCATTGAATTCACCCTCGAACAATATAAACAGTCGATCGGGGTTCGCACGGAGGATCTGATCTCACTATTCAAAAGCGTTTGCGGCGACGACTTCGACAACGCCTTGTTTCGCGTAAAATGCCGCGAGGCGTACGTAAGCTACACCGACAAATACGGCGTGCCGATAAAGGACGGACTGTTTGAGCTGCTCGATTGGCTGAAGGACAAGGGCTATAAAATCGCCCTCTCGACCTCTACCACAAGGAAAAGCGCCGAGCGTACCCTGAGGATCTCAAACACACTCGGCTACTTCGACGCGCTGGTATGCGCCGAGGACGTAAAAAACGGCAAGCCTCACCCCGAGCCCTTTGACGCCGCGGCGAAGGCTTTGGGCATTGAACCCGAAAGCTGTCTGGCGCTTGAGGACAGCATTAACGGCATAAAATCGGCGTACTCCGCCAAAATGGTGACGGTTATGATTCCCGACCTGATCGAGCCGACGGAGGAAACCGTAAAAAAATCAAAATATATTCTGAAAGACCTTTCGGAAGTAATTAAAGTATTGGAGGAAGAAAAATGAAGAAAATCAAACTCATATCCGCTCTCACGGCGGTAATAATCCTGATGACCTCGCTGTTCAGTATAAGCGCGAACGCGTCCCAGGACATTCGTTATTACGGAAAGGTAATGCTTAAAGCGAAGCTGTCGATCAGCAAAGCCGATCCGTCTAACTTCTATGACTCCGCGGA
>CACYDB010000027.1 GCA_902773035.1 uncultured Ruminococcus sp.
AAATATCAGACCGAGCTCAGATTTAAGAAATCATTATAACGAAATTTCGGAGTATTGCCACACAACAGGAAAACCCGTCTTTATCACCAAAAACGGCGGCGGAGATTTGGTGGTTATGTCCAATGATGAGTATGATAAGCTCAGCGGTAAGCTGGAGTTGCGCAGATTACTGATTGAGGGATTGGAAGAAGCGAAAAGAATTCCCGGAAAACCTGCGGATGAGGCTTTTAAAGAGATAGCGGAGGAATTTGGTTTTGAATGATTATAAGATTATACTTGAGAACAGCGCTCTTAACGATATGAAAAAGATAATCAGGTATATTGAAGAAGATTTAACAGAACCTGATACAGCCGTAAATTTTTATAACAATGCGATAAAGGTCATTAATTCTCTGAATTCTATGCCGAAAAGGAACAGAGTTATCGACAGAGATGTAGTTGCGGAAGTAGAATTTCGACGGGTTTTTATCAACAGCTACACAGCTTTTTATTATGTGAATGACGCCGATTTAACAGTTCATATTGTACGTGTCCTTCACACAAGCCAAAATTGGATTCAATATCTTGAATAAACAGCGGGGAAGCCTGCTGTTTATTTTTTTATAAAAATTCTTTATTTTAATTGCAGTTGTGTTCATTTTGTGATATAGTATATAATGTATAAATAGGTTTATAACTCACAGGAAGGGAGTTTTGCATATGTGCGGTATCTGCGGATTTACAGGCGAGGTACTCGACAGAGATAAGACAATCAGAAATATGACAGAGGTCATCACTCACAGAGGCCCCGATTCCGACGGTTTCTTCTCGGATAAATACATCAGTATGGGCTTCAGACGACTGAGCATTATCGACCTCGAGGAAGGTCATCAGCCGATTTACAACGAGGATAAAACCCTCGTCCTGACCTTTAACGGCGAGATCTATAACTACAAGGAGCTCAGAAAGGAGCTCGAGGAAGCTGGTCATAAATTTTACACCAAGGCTGACAGCGAGGTGCTTGTCCACGGCTACGAGGAGTGGCAGGAGGATATGCTCTTAAAGCTGCGCGGAATGTTCGGCTTCGCTATTTATAACACTAAGG
The DNA here is from genome assembly GCA_902773035.1 of uncultured Ruminococcus sp. Classification (GTDB taxonomy): domain Bacteria; phylum Bacillota; class Clostridia; order Oscillospirales; family Acutalibacteraceae; genus Ruminococcoides. Next base: position 1,085 of record CACYDB010000027.1, read on the forward strand.
ACAAGAGCATTTTTATCGCGCGTGACTTCTTCGGAATAAAGCCGATGCATTACGCCGTCGTAGGCGCTAACAACGACTTCATCTACGCCAGCGAGATCAAGTCTATCCTCGAGCATCCGAAGTATGAGAAAAAATTCAACTACAACGCGCTCGACACATATCTTTCATATCAGTACGCGGTACCTCCCGAGACATTTTTTGAGGGGATCTACTGCCTGCTTCCCGGTCATTATATGACCTTCAAGAACGGCGAGGTCGAAACCGTTCGCTACTGGGAGGCTAAGTTCAAGCCCAATGACGAGCTCACTGAGGACGAGGCTGTCGATATGATCGAGAAGGTCTTTGAGGACTCGGTCAACGCTCACAAAATCGCCGACGTTGAGGTAGGCTGTTTCCTGTCAAGCGGCGTTGACTCAAGCTACGTTTCAACATATTTCGCCGACCAGAAAACCTTTACCGTAGGCTTTGACTTCGGCGAGAAATACAACGAGATTTCGTGGGCGAAGGGCTTGTCCGAGCATATCGGAGTCGATCACTACACCCACCTGATTTCGAGCGAGGAATTCTGGGACGCCGTGCCGACGGTTCAGTATTATATGGATCAGCCGCTCGCCGACCCGAGCTGTATCGCGCTTTACTTCGTATCGCGACTCGCGAGCGAGCACGTCAAGGTAGTGCTCTCGGGAGAGGGCGCCGACGAGCTCTTCGGCGGTTATACCTGCTACAACGACCCGAGAGTATTCAAGATTTATCAGAAGGTCGTGCCGTATTTCCTGAGAAAGCTCCTTTGCAAGCTCGCCAAAAAGCTGCCCGACATCAAGGGCAGGGATTTTGTGATCCGCGCTACACATCCGCTGGAAAAGCGTTACATAGGCAACGCCTATATGTACGACTATGAACAGAAAATCGACCTCCTGCGTAATCCCGAGATCGCGACAAATCCGCAGAGACTCACCCGCAGGATCTATAACCGCACACGTCGTCAGGACGACGTTACGCGTATGCAGACTCTCGACATCAACCTCTGGATGACGGGCGATATTCTGCTCAAGGCGGACAGAATGTCAATGGCGAATTCGCTCGAGCTGAGAGTTCCCTTCCTCGATAAAGAGGTGTTCAAGGTCGCGTCAACTCTGCCGACCCGCCTCAGAGTCAACAAGCACAACACAAAGTACGCTATGCGTAAGGCGGCTCAGCGCCACCTCCCGATCGAAACGGCTGAAAAGGAGAAGCTCGGCTTCCCCGTGCCTACGAGAGTATGGCTGCGCGACGAGCAGTATTACAACGTTGTCAAGGAGGCGTTCACCTCCGAGACCGCGCAGAAGTTCTTCAATACCGACATCCTTGTCAACTGGCTTAACATTCATTACAGCGGTAAAGAGGACAACAGCCGTAAAATCTGGACGATCTATGTGTTCATCGTATGGTATAATATATATTTCAAGAGCGGCGGAAAGGTTGAGAAGCCGCAGAATCATCTTGTGGAGCTGAAAGCCCGCGCCGAAGCCAAGAGAAAGCTGATGAAGCAGAAAGCGGCTATCGCCAAGGTTCAGGCGGAGCTCGCTTCTCAGGAGGGACTCGGAGACGACGGCTATGCCGAGGATTCGGCTGATAATGTTGAGGAAGCGTTTGACGACGACGATCAGATCGCTTCACGCTTCCAGAACCTGCAGGAGAACATCGTCGGCTCACTTCCCAAGGAAAACCTCACTCCCTTACAGCAGGCTGAGCAGGCGGCTATGGAGTATGAGGTTGTCGGCGACGACGACCACGTTATTGACGAGAGTGACGCTGACAGCGTCGAGGAACCCGACGAGGAGTATATCGACATTACTCAGCAGTCCGAAATCACCGACGACGACGGAATAATCCGTGACGATGTAATAGACAGTATTCTCAATGATGTAGATTCATTTAAGGAATAACAAAAAACCGTCGCGACTCAGCGGCGGTTTTACTGTAAATATCAGACCAAAAGACAGCGAAACATTGCTTTCCTGATTCTCTCATATTCGGGAAGAAAAACGCTGAGCGGCAGCGGATTTTTACCCTTTCCCGTTTCAACGGTTATCGCGGGAGTCCGCATATAGCCTATCATCCAGTCCTTGAAGCCGCCGCCCGTGGCGAGCTTCTCGGGAACCGCGATCTTATATCCCGACAGCGAAGCGAAGGTCTCGCCGAGCAGTACGGAGCGCTCGGGAGTATTTTTGTAGGCGCAGTAGACCTCGCGCCCCTGACTGTGAAAGGCTATGGCAAAGGAAAACCTGTTTGTAAGGCAAAGGTTTCTCAGCGCGATCGTTTCAGGCTCTGAGAAAGGCCTTTCGCCTCCGTAACGCGTAGGCGAGGGAGAGGTTATATTATTCGCGCGCTCAAGCCTTTTCAGCTCCCTAAAGCCCGCGTTAAAGTTGTGGTTGAGGTCAACGCCCCTCGCGTTAGCCTGCCAGATATCCGCCCCGTCGCTGACGCTGTCGATAAGCCTTTTGTACTTCACGCACGACCGCGAGCCCCTCAGCTGAATTTCGACGCCGTCGGGATTTACGCACGGAATAACGGTCAGCCCGCGTCTTTGCAGAGCCTTGTGAACATCGACTCCCTCGGGACACGACTTTGCCTCGTACGCCGCGCAGACCTCCTCGGTAAATCTGAGCATAAACAGGGTGTTTATCCACTCCGCTCCGTGAAAGGTCGCCGCGTACAGTACGGGATTTTTGCGGCTGCCGATTGTCAGCGCGTGAATATTCCTTCCGCACAGGCTCCTGCCTATCACGTTCTGACGGAGAAAATTATATTTTTCACACAGATTCTTAATTGCCGCCGCCCTGAGATAAGCGTCGGGAGCGGCGTTGTAAGTATTTATATTGATCACCTCGGAGAAGAAAATGAAAGATTTAGCAGAAAAAACACTGGACAGTAAAGAAATCTTCAACGGAAAGGTTTTGCATATCCTGCACGATACGGTCGAGCTGCCCGACGGCAACACGGCGATGCGTGAAATCGTGCTCCATCCGGGCGGAGTCTGTATCGCCGCGCTGAGCGAGGATGACGAGCTCTACTTTGTCGAGCAGTTCCGCTATCCGTACAAGGAGGTAGTGCTCGAGCTCCCCGCGGGAAAGCTTGAGAAGGGCAGTACCGTCCTCGATAACGGCAAGCGCGAGCTGATGGAGGAAACGGGCTGTACGGGCTACAGCTTCACCTCCCTCGGTCAGCTTTATCCGAGCACAGGCTATACAAACGAGATCATCCACCTCTACGCCTGCCGCGTCAAAAGTCAGGGCGAGCAGCAGCCTGACGAGGACGAGTTCCTCAACGTAAGGAAAATCCCGATGAAAAAGGCTGTCGAGATGGTACTCAACAACCAGCTCCCCGACGCTAAAAGTCAGGTAGCGATATTAAAGCTTGACGCGCTGCTGCGACTGGGAAAAATCTGATTTAGTATATAGTACGAGAGGATTTCGCGACTTATGCGGATTTTATATGATTTAATACCCTCGGAAGCTGAAACGGCTGTCGCGCTGGGCTTTTTTGACGGAGTTCACCGCGGTCACAGAGCGGTGCTGAGCGACGCCGTCGCCTGCAAAAAGGACGGGCTTGTACCCGCGGCGTTCACGTTCAGACATACTCCCAAGCCACGCGACCGCAATATGCAGCTTCTGACCTTTGAGCGTAAAATTGAATTACTGGAGGAAATCGGCATAGAGCTCCTCTACGTCATAGACTTTGACAAGGTGCGCCGTAAATCGCCCGAGCAGTTTGTCAGAGAGATCTTGTCGGGAGTTTTTAACGCGCGCAGAGTTTTCTGCGGCTTTAATTACCGTTTCGGAGTATCGGGCGGCGGCAACACCGATGACCTCGTAAGGCTTTGCCGCGCGGAAAATATTCTCGCGACCGTATGCGCGCCCGTCACGGTTGACGGTATGCTCGCATCCTCAACGGAGATCAGAGGACTCCTGCGTGACGGCGACGTCAGAAGGGCTAACCGCCTGCTCGGCTACGAGTTTGGTATCCGCGGCGTGACGGTCGAGGGCAATCACCTCGGCTCCGCCATGGAAACGCCGACTGTCAACCTGATGATCCCCCACGAGCTTGTCCTGCCGAGGTTCGGGGTTTACGCCTCGCGCGTGAGCTTCGACGGCAAGAGCTATATCGGAGTTACCAACATCGGCGTCAAGCCGACTGTGGGCGACAGCAACGCTCCGAACTGCGAGACATGGATGCCCGAGTATGAGGGCGGAAAGCTCTACGGCAAGGAGGTTGAGGTAAGGCTTGTCGGCTTTATCAGACCCGAGAAGCGTTTTGAGAGCCTCTCAGAGCTTGAAAAGGCGATCAAAAACGACGGCGGACTGGCGCTCAGAATGATGAAAAACGAGTATAAAACCAACAATAATAATCAATAAAAGACTGTAATGAGCAGGTTTTTAATTAATATGTGTTAAAAAAGCGGGAGATAAACTTATAATTCTATAATCGAATTAAAATCAATCCGTAATGAATTATAATAAATTGATTAAGATTAATTTTCGGGGGTTGCTATGAAGCTCGGACTTGACATAGGCTCGACCACCATAAAATGTGTGGTTCTTGACGAAAGCAACAATATAATTTACAGCACATATCAGCGCCACTATTCTCAGATCACGGAGAAAATCGGCGAGATTCTCGACACTGTTCGCAAGGAGGTTCCCGAGGCTGAGAACGCCTTTGTGGCAATGAGCGGCAGCGCGGGAATGGGCGTCGCTGAAAGCTGTGACATAGACTTTGTTCAGGAGGTATACGCTACGCGCGTCGCGGCGAATACATTTATCCCCGGAACAGACGTTGTAATAGAGCTCGGCGGCGAGGACGCCAAAATCCTTTTCCTCTCAGGCGGTCTTGAGGTACGAATGAACGGTACCTGCGCTGGAGGTACGGGCGCGTTTATCGACCAGATGGCAACTCTGCTCAACATTCCGCTCGAGGAAATGGACGAGATTTCAAAGCAGTACGAAAAGACATACACCATCGCCTCACGCTGCGGCGTTTTCGCCAAGACGGATATCCAGCCGCTTCTCAATCAGGGAGCGCGAAAGGCTGACATCGCGGAGAGTATTTTCCGCGCCGTTGTAAACCAGACAGTCGCGGGACTCGCTCAGGGACGCGAGATCGAGGGTCAGGTCGTATACCTCGGCGGTCCGCTCACCTTTATGAGCGAGCTGAGAAAGTGCTTCGACAGAACTCTCAAAACCGAAGGTATCTGTCCCGAAAATTCACTCTACTACGTTGCCTGCGGAGCCGCGCTCTGCGCTAACAGAACGATCGACTTTGATAAGGTTATCGACGAGGTCAAAAACTACAAGGGCTCGGGCAACTTCGCGTTTAATCCTCCGCTGTTTGAAAGTCAGAAGGATTACGACGAATTCATCAAGCGTCACGAGAAGGCTCACGTCAGCACAGGCGACCTCAAGTCCTACAAGGGCAAGGCGTACATCGGTATGGACTCGGGCTCAACCACGGTCAAGGCGGTTGTGCTCTCCGAGGACAGAGAGCTTCTCTTCTCAAAATATATGCAGTCAAAGGGCAATCCCGTGGAGCTCATCAAGAGCTTCTTGCAGGAGGTTTACGAGATCAATCCCGACCTCGACGTCGCCTCCTCAGCGGTCACGGGCTACGGCGAGGATATTATCAAGAACGCCTTCTCCGTTGACTACGGCATAGTTGAAACCATCGCGCACTTCACCGCCGCCAAGCATTTTATGCCCGACGTTGAATTTGTTATCGACATCGGCGGTCAGGATATCAAGTGCTTCAAAATACATAACGGAACGATCGACAACCTGTTTCTCAACGAGGCGTGCTCCTCAGGCTGCGGAAGCTTTTTGCAGACCTTCGCGAACGCGCTCGGCTATTCGATCGAGGACTTCGCGAACAAGGGAATTTTCGCCAAGCACCCTGTTGATTTAGGCTCGCGCTGTACCGTATTTATGAATTCCTCGGTCAAGCAGGCTCAGAAGGACGGCGCGACTATCGAGGATATCTCAGCGGGACTTTCGCTGTCAGTCGTAAAGAACGCGCTGTACAAGGTCATCCGCGCCACCAATCCCGACGAGCTCGGCAGGAGAGTCGTAGTTCAGGGCGGAACCTTCCTCAACAACGCCGTGCTCAGAGCCTTTGAGCAGGAGATGGGCGTCGAGGTTGTAAGAAGTAACATCGCGGGACTTATGGGCGCTTACGGCGCGGCTCTCTACTCAATGGAGAAGGTCAAGGATAAGGAAAATCCCAAGTCTACCATCGCCGACAGAGAGTATCTCGACAACTTTGTCCACGAAATCAAGGTAACAAACTGCGGACTGTGCAGCAACAACTGCCGTCTGACAGTCAATACATTCTCGGGCGGAAAGAAATTCATCGCGGGCAACCGCTGTGAAAGACCTATCACCAAAAAGGCTCCCGCCTCAGACAGAAACATTTTCGCCTACAAGCTGGAGCTGCTCTCGGAGTACGAGCCTGTTGCGACGGGCTCAAGGGGCACGATCGGCATCCCGATGGGACTGAATATGTACGAGCTCTTCCCGTTCTGGTGGAGATTCTTTACGGAGCTCGGCTTCAAGGTAGTCCACTCTCCCTTCTCCAACCGCAAGATTTATCAGAAGGGTCAGCAGACAATCCCCAGCGACACCGTATGCTTCCCCGCCAAGCTTATGCACGGTCATATCCAGTACCTGCTTGACGAGGGAATCGAAAACATCTTCTATCCCTGTATGTCCTATAACTTCGACGAAGGCGCTGGCGACAACCATTACAACTGTCCCGTAGTCGCCTACTACCCCGAGGTTATCAAGAACAATATGAAGGGCATCAGAAATATCAAGTTCATTATGCCGTATCTCGGTATCCACAGACCTAAGGATTTTCCGAAAAAGGCGTATGAAAATCTCAGACAATACTTCGGCTCGCTGACTCTCGGCGAGGTCAAGGCGGCGTCAAAGGCAGCGTACAAGGAGTACGACAGCTACTTTGCGCGTGTACGCTCCCGAGGCAACGAGATCATTGCCGAGGCTGAGCAGGACGGACGAGAGATCATCGTCCTTTCAGGCCGTCCGTACCACGTTGATCCCGAAATCAACCACGGTATCGACAAGCTTATCTCGGGCTTTAACGTAAGCGTTGTCAGCGAGGACGTCGTAAGCGTCCGCGCGGATAGCTTCCACACCGCCGTGCTCAACCAGTGGACTTACCACTCAAGACTTTACGCCGCGGCGAATTACGTCAGCACAAGAGACGATATGCAGCTTGTACAGCTCGTATCCTTCGGCTGCGGAGTTGACGCTATCACCACGGACGAGGTCAGGGAGATCCTCGAACGCAACAATAAGATTTACACCCAGATCAAGATAGACGAAATCACCAATCTCGGCGCGGTCAAAATCCGTATCAGGAGTCTGCTCTCCGCGATCGGACGCGAATAATTATTGAGGTAAGCTTATGGCAGAATTAAAATATGACGAAAACGGACGCCTTCTCTTTACAAAGGAGATGAAGGACGAGGGCTACAAAATCCTCGCTCCCTGTATGGCTCCGATTCACTTTGGATTGATCAAGAACGTCTTTATTCACGAAGGCTACGATTTTGAGCTCGTCGATACGGCGGGTCCCGAGATCGCGCAGACAGGACTTAAATATGTCCACAACGACACCTGCTATCCCGCTCTGCTCGTAATCGGACAGCTTATCCACGCGCTCCAGTCGGGCAAGTACGACGTCAACAAGACCGCTCTGATGATTACCCAGACAGGCGGCGGATGCCGCGCGAGCAACTACATCTTCCTGCTCAGGAAGGCGCTCAAAAAGGCAGGTTTTCCGCAGGTTCCCGTTATATCGCTTTCAATGGGTATGGAGAAAAACCCCGGCTTCTCGCTGACGATCCCGCTCATAAGACGCTTCGTCGCGGGACTTGTTTACGGCGACGTGCTGATGCTTCTGAGCAATCAGACAAAGGCTTATGAGGTCAACGAGGGCGAGAGTATGCGCCTTGTTGACGAGTGGGTCAAGAAGCTGACCGACGACTTTGCCAAGGGCGAGAGCTATCGTCCCAAGGAAATCGGCGTGTATCTCGACAAAATCTGCGAGAGCTTCACAAAAATCGAGCTCAACAAAACTCCCAAGGTCAAGGTCGGCGTAGTCGGCGAGATCTATGTAAAATACGCGCGTCTCGGCAACAACGATCTCGAGCGTTTCCTCGCGGAGCAGAACTGTGAGGTAAACCTCCCGGGAATTATGGGCTTCGCGCTGTTCAAGGTTGACAACAGGCTCGAGGATATCCGTCTCTACGGCGGAAGCAGGGCTAAATTCCAGGTCTGCACCATCCTGTTCAACTACCTCACAAAGCTTGAGGCTATGATGATAAAATACACCAAGAAGTACGGCTTTACGCCCCCGGGAAAGTACACCCACATCAAGAAGCTCGTCAAGCCCGTTATCGGCTACGGCTCAAAGATGGGAGAGGGCTGGCTGCTCACGGCTGAAATGCTGGAGCTCGCCGAAACAGGCTACGAGAATATCGTATGCACTCAGCCCTTCGGATGTCTGCCGAACCATATCAACGGCAAGGGCGCTGTGCGTAAAATCAAGGAGCTCAACCCCAAGGCGAATATAGTCACGATCGACTACGACCCGGGCGCTCCCAAGGTCAATCAGGAAAACAGAATCAAGCTTATGCTCGCTGTCGCGCGCGAGGAGCTTGAAAAGAATCAATAAAATAAAGCCGCGTAGCTTACGCGGCTTTTTCCGTAAAAGGTATTTATGAAAAAATTAACAGCGATCTTACTTTGCGTTATAACGCTTGCGGGAATGTCAGCTCCCGCCTACGCCGCGGAGGATGTAACTCCTCAGCCTATGATTACGCGAAGAAATACGGCAGGAAGCTTTATGTATTTGTCAGCGGAATCTCCCATGATGAAAAAAACGAGATTCTGATGGAGGGGGAGAAATTTACCGTCAACGCCTCCGTAACTCCGTCTGACGCGACGAATAAAAAATCACATGGCACAGCAGTGACAAAAAGGTCGCGACCGTCAGCTCCAAGGGCGTAGTCAAGGCTAAGAAAAAGGGCTGGTCGATTATAAAGGGAAGTAAAAAAGATTATTATATCAAAACAAAAAGCTATTGAATAAAGAAAGGCGGTCGGAAATTCCGACCGCCTGATTTTTATCCCGCCGCGGCAAAGTATTTGGAGTATACCTTGCTTACGCTGCTGAGCACGCATTTGTATCTGTAGAACGGGTACT
>CACYDB010000028.1 GCA_902773035.1 uncultured Ruminococcus sp.
ACCGGTACGGTATCGCTACCGGCGGATTTTGAGTCCGCTACGTCTGCCAATTCCATCACACCGGCTTTTGCCAAACTATTATACAATAACCGTCCGCAAAAATCAAGTATAAATATTTCACTACAAAATATATTCAACAGCTTGATTGTTTTTGTGTATTATGATATAATAATAAAAACTGTGAAAGGATTGGTATATATGAAAAAGTTTATCAGTATTTGTCTGGCTTTAACTCTCTTATTATCTGTTTTTTGCTTTACCGCTTCGGCTAAAGATGAGTATACCGAAGAAGAGCTTAACAACTTAACAGACGCTTCCGAACTCCTCGGCGATGAAGATGATCCCGAAGATATGATTCAAAATAACGATTACGATGACGACGACGGAGATGATATTCCCGACGAGCTTCCCGATAACGCTGTTCAGGTTACTGTCAGTATTTTAGATGTTACTCCTAACCACATTGTCTATATGATAGATCAGGACTATATTACCGGGGATGAGGTCAAGGATACCTTCGTTACCATCAACGGAGTTAAGTATCAGTCGAGCTATATTTCTTCCTATGATGCCGCGGACGGTGTAGTTGATGAAGGTGTAATCGCCGAGGCTGAGTTTTCCGCAAATATCGGTGATATCGTCACGACTCATTTCATTATGATTGATGATACCGATATTGACGAAAAAGCTGAGGTCGAGGAAGGTGAGGACGAGGTTCTCATCGACATTTGCGATGTTAATCACGCTGTATTCTACTATGTGAGCGACACTGATCCGCTTAAAAGCGCCGAGCTTACAGTCGGCGGCAGGAAGGTAAGCTTTACTAAATGTAACTCTGAAAAATATAACGATGAATATGATATAGACAGTTTTGAGTACGGCTATGTTTATCAGGCAAAGTACAAAACTACCTGTAACGCAATTGTTACCGCTACCGTCAAGACACAAAAGGGCTATACCTATACTCATACGGCAAAAGCCGTTGATACTAAGCCTAAAATTTCTCTGGATCCGTTTACGGCGGGCGATACCGTGCTTTCAGGCTCAACAAGGGCGGAATCAACCGTAACGATCAAAGCCGGCGGCAAAACTTTCAAAACTAAAGCTGACAAAAAAGGCAAATTCTCCAAGAAAATCATAGCCGTAAAAACCAATGGAAAAGTTATTGTTTCAGTTAAAACCACAACAAACAGCACAGCTTCAAAGACGTTGACTGTTAAGAAAACCGTCGGTAAAGCGACTATCAGCGGCAAGATTTCCAAATCAAGCAAAAAGCTTACTGTTAAGCTCACAAACGCTAAGGTCGGCGATATTGTAAAGGTTACCGTAGGTAATAAAAAGTATTCCGCAAAGGTCAAGAAAGCCGCCGCTTCAACAAGTGTTTCCGTTAAAATCAAAGGTCAGAAAAAAGGAGATAAAATCAGCGTTGTTTATACGGATAAGTTTAAAACCGTAAAAGCGTCGGTTAAGGGAAAAGTAAATTAATCAGTCAAAAGTTTAATATTTCACAAAAAACCGGCTCTTTTGAGTCGGTTTTTCTTCTTTAACGATACAGCAAAACCATTGCATATTTTACCGAAATTTGATACAATGAAAAAAATCAGGAAAAATAAGCTAATGTCAGGATGATTATTTATGAAGCACAAGAACCTTATTGACCTCGAATATCTCACAAAAGAAGAACTCAAACAGATAATTAACCTCGCGGGCGTAATCAAGTCCAAGCCCGAGGTTTACAAACGCGCCTGTGACGGCAAGATTATGGCGACTCTGTTCTATGAGCCGTCAACAAGAACTCAAATGTCGTTCCAGACCGCTATGATGAGGCTCGGCGGAAAGGTCATCGGCTTTGATAACCCGATGAATTCATCAGTCGCCAAGGGCGAGAACCTCAAGGATACCGTACTTATGGTCAGCGGTTACGCCGATATTATCGCTATGCGACATCCTGCCGAGGGCTCGGTAAAGGCGGCTTCGCTATACGCGAATGTTCCCGTGATCAACTGCGGAGACGGCGGACATTTTCATCCGACACAGACTCTCACCGACGTCGTAACCCTCTACTATGAGAAGGGTAGACTTGACAACCTCACAATCGGCTTGTGCGGAGATCTTTTAAACGGAAGAACTGTTCATTCTCTCATCAAGACAATGAGCCATTTTAAGAACAACAGCTTTGTTCTTATTTCTACAAAAGAATTATCCGTTCCTCAGTATATCAAGGATATTATGGAGAAGGCGGGCTGTCCTTATACCGAAAAGGATAACCTCAAGGACGCTATTGCCGAGCTGGATGTTCTCTATATGACTCGTATTCAGCGCGAGCGTTTCAGCTCCGAGGAGGAATATGAGAAGCAAAAGGGTGTATTTGTGCTTGACGAGGAAAAGATGATGCTCGCAAAGGATGATATGGTAATTCTTCATCCGCTTCCGAGGGTCGATGAGATCGCTATTGAGGTTGACGACGATCCCCGAGCGTGCTATTTCAAGCAGGCTGAGTACGGAATGTACAGTCGCATGGCTCTTATCGTGCTTCTACTCAGACAGGAAAACTCATTCTCCTTCGACACGCCCGACCCGATTATCGACCCGTCTCATAAATGCGACAATGAAAAGTGTATCACCAACGATCCGCAGCAGTATTATCTGCCTCATAATTTTTACAAAAAAGACGGTGAGCTTCGCTGCGATTACTGCGATTATTTTGTTTCAAAAAGATAGCTCGCGGCTTAACCAAAACATTTTGCCCGACAGTATCCTTTCATCAGGATATTGTCGGGCTGTTGTTTTATCAAGGGCGAGCGAAAATCAATAAAATTTACCTGAATTGAGGTGATTTTTTTGGCTTGTAAAAACGCATTCTCTATGATAAAATATATTAAATATTGGTAAGATGGATTTTTACGATATGAGTGAAAGGATTAAAACTATGAAGCTTGGTCAGAGAGCGGTCGCTCTTTTTATCATTCTTTCTATGCTTTTTATACTCTGCGTCGGCGTAACCTCCGCATTTGCGGCAGGTTCAGGCGTGGACGGTCTTTTCGCGTTTGATAATGACGATAAAAACGCTCAGGGGCTGCACCTCAGCTCTGACGTGACCAGACGTAACTGTGAGCTTCTATGCTCCGAAACTGAACTCGGCAGACGGAATACAGTCCGTTTTGTCAGCCTCGCTTTGTCCGATATTCTTAAAAACGCCGATGATTACGGCTATATGCTCTATACAGTTGACACGTCTCCGTCAATCAGCTCTCCCGCGGAGCTCAATAAAAATCTTGACGAGTATCTCCCCGATACTCCTAACGCGGTGTACAGCTGTAAGAATACGGTCAGCAGGGATTTTACCGACGGCTACGGCAATAATGTCTTTGAAAACGGCAAAGAGGGCTATACGCGCTATAAATACATAACTCTTACGGTCAACAATGTTCCGACGGATAAATACCTTGTAGCGCGATTCTTTGTAAAGCTCGACGGCGAATATCATTACGCGACCTATAATTCAAGCTATAAAGCCTGCGTTTACTCCGCGAACTGTTATTTTCAGACGCTTCAGCCGAAGGTTGAGCTTATCGGTCACAGAGGCGCTATGGATATGGCTCCGCAGGATACGCTTGTAGCCTTTCAGGAGGCCGCGGATATCGGTTATCCCAGCGTTGAGGCTGATTTCTGGGTTTCGGAAAGCGGCGATCTGCTCGTGCTTCACGATCAGTTTCTGTGGTTCTGCGACGCGCCCACTGTGGATATTAAGAAAGTGTCCGCTGAGTCAAGATTTAAATATCCTATCCGTCACGGAGCGAATCCTCAGAATTACGAAACGCAGTACATTCCGACCGTTGAGGAGCTGATTGAAAAGGTTTCGTCCCTTGACCTCACGCTATATCTTCATATCAAGGACGCGGATACCTCCGACGCGGTTTTCAGCAGAGTTATTGCAACTCTCAAACGCTACAATCAGTTTAATAAAACAGTTTTTGTAACCTCGTCAAAAAGATGTATACAGCGGCTCTCGGGTCACGGCTGCAGGATGTGTTTTCTTGTTCCCGAGCCTGACGCATACAGCGTAGATTCCGCGATTGATCTTTGCCGGAAGACTAAAGCCACAAGGCTTATGGTGCGATATTTCGGCGGCTATCCTACCGACGCTCAAATTAAAAGAGCTCACAGCCTCGGAATAAAAATCGGCGTTTACGACGCGTTTTTAAGATTTGATATTTCAAATCTCGTCAAACGTGACATTGATTTTCTTATGTTAAACAAATGGAAGTAGTATTATGAAAAGATATATCTCAATTTTATTGACAATTTTACTGATTTCCTCAATCGCCATACTGCCCGGCGCGTGCATCAACGCCGCTGAGGCTGGCATTGACTACAGCTTTTCTAAGTCTGACAAAGGCTTTGCGGAGGGTATGATAAAGCTTACGGCAGATGAAGGAACCTACTGGCTCTACTGGGCTGACGATACAAAGGCTCTCGACGGCTATACAGAGCTGTGCTCGCTGACCTTTGAGTCACGTCAGACTCTCGAGCATAAGATGTATGAGCGAGCCGCTATTCCCGTTGACGCAAAGAAGCTTATCGCTGTCAAGTCCGATAAAGAGCCCGAGGATAAGACTGTTAAATCCGCTGAGTTTGTCTATGATATTCCCGAGAGCAGACTGCTTGCTCATACAGACGATGACCTGCGTTACCGTTTTGCTTCATATTCGGATTTACATATAGACAGCACCAAGGATTCCTACAAATATGATGAGCTCCACTGGCAGAAGGCTCTCGAAACCGCTAAGGCGAGAAAAACCGATTTTATCGCTATGTCAGGCGATTATGTCAACAATAACACAATTTCGGAAGGAATTTCCGTCAGCGAGTGGCGTACTTATCAGAGGATTCTCGCCGAGTCCAACTATACAAATCCCGTTTATGAGGGTATCGGCAACCACGAGGTAAGACAGAATTACGTTACGGGTACCGAAGAATTCATTAAGGGTACAGGCTTGGAGGGCAGTAACGGTACCGCGACTAAGGGATGGTTTGAAAAAACTCTCGGCGGCGACCATTTCCTGTTTATGTCAATGGAAAAGGGCTTTAACCCGACAAGAAAGGTTGACCAGTTCTCCAACGAACAGCTTAACTGGCTTGAAAACAGGCTTAATAAGTATAAGGGCGACGGCAACAATATCTACGTTATAGAGCACGCGCTTTTCTATAAATACGGCGCGGGCGACAGAACTGACGACGAGCCTTACTATTCCTTGCCGCTTCATGAGAAGGTTGAGTCAACTCAGAAGCTGAAATCTATTTTACAGGACCACAAGGATGTAATCTTTATCACAGGTCATACTCACATCGCTTTTTCCGAGCAGTACAACTTCTCCGACAACGGCGGCACCTCCGCGCAGATGATTCATAACAGCTCGGTCGGCGGCGTAAGACATATTGTTAACAACGCTTTGAAAAGCGATTACAAAAAGGATATTACAGAGGGATATATCGTAGACGTTTATGACGACGCGATCCTGTTCAACGGCGCTAACCTCTACTACAACGAATACGATCCCAACTGTTGTTATATTATCAAGCCCTCAAATCGCTTTACGGGCGGTACCGCGGTTACCAAATGGGAAGCTGAGGAAAAGGTTCCCGACTATCTCTATGAGATCGGCAACGTAAAGCAGGACAGCGATATCAGCGTTTCCGACGTTACCTTACTCCAGAGGTATCTTGTGAATTACGAAAAGCTCAATCCTCAGCAGCTTATTAACGCCGACGCTAACGGCGACGGCAAAATCAATATCTGCGACGCGACTCATATCCAGAAGTTTATCGCTCAAAAGCTTGACCGTCTTATATCGGAAGAAAAGCAGGCTCAGCTGGATAAGGAGTTTCCCGATAAAGCCCGCGAGATGTTGAAGCTTTATTACAGATATTCCTCCTATGACAGTTATCAGAATGTTAAGAGAACGCTTAACGAGGACTTTGACCTTGACTATCTCAAGGGAGCCGTAGCGGTTTTCGCGGGCGCTGTTGACTGTGATAACATAGATAAGCCCGAGTCTACCACCGTTTATTTCGAGAACACAATGGGCTGGAAGGACGTCTACGCTTATAACTGGGGAGAGGGCAATACAGGCAATACCGCCGAAATGCCCGGACATAAGCTCAGCTCCGTAGGCAAGAGTGAGAAAGGCAATAAAATCTACAAGTATACGATTCCCGATTTGAAGTACAATTGGTTTATCTTTACCGACGGTACCGTAAAGACTAAGAACATCAGATTCTATTCGGGTAATGTGTGCTACTATATCTCGGACGAGACGAAATTTAAGGTCGGTTCGTATAAATACAGTGAGTAAATCTTTCAGGCAGAGTTTTCTCTGCCTGATTTTTTTATTTGGCAGGAAAGTACAACAGACTGTGTTGAGATATTGTATAAAAAATTCAGCGATACAGCTATATTTTTAAGTAATGCTCCGAAAGTGATTTTAATTCTTTTATAATATTATTCCGAGCGTGTTTTTATATTATAATGGTAAACGTAAAAATATTTTTATCTCGTGGAGGTATTTATTATGGTCAAAAAAGAACAGATGTATGAAGGAAAAGCAAAAAAAGTCTTTGCAACAGATGACGCCGACTATTGCATCGTTTCATATAAGGACGACGCGACAGCTTTTAACGGCGAGAAAAAGGGTACTATCGTAGGCAAGGGCGTAGTCAACAACCGTATGTCCAACTTTATGTTCAAGCTGCTTGAGGCAAAGGGTGTTCCCACTGACTTTGTCGAGGAGCTCAATGACCGTGAGGCTCTGCTCAAAAAGGTTGAGATCGTACCTCTCGAGGTTATTATCCGTAATAAAGCCGCGGGCTCATTCTCAAAGCGTTTCGGCGTTCCCGAGGGAACAGCGTTTAAGGCTCCAACTCTCGAGTTCTGCCTTAAGGACGACGACCTCGGCGATCCTATGATCAACGAGAGCCAGATTTTCGCTATCGGCGCGGCTACTAAGGAAGAAATCGAGAAGATTTCCGAGTACGCGTATAAGGTCAACGAGGTTATGGTTGAGTTCTTCAAGTCCGTTAACGTTGATCTGATAGACTTCAAGATCGAGTTCGGTCGTTTCCACGGTGAGATCCTCCTCGCTGACGAGATTTCTCCCGATACCTGTCGTTTCTGGGATGTTGACACTCAGGAAAAGCTCGACAAAGACCGTTTCCGTCGCGATATGGGCGGCGTTGAGGACGCCTACGCCGAGATGATGAAGCGCGTAGGTCTCGCATAATTTGATTCGCAGTTACTAAACTCTTATCACTTGCTATAAACGGAGTGTGAATTTTGGATTTTTCTTTTGATAACCTTTATTCCGAAGGTCTGCACGAGGAGTGCGGAGTTTTCGGTGTTTACAGTGACGGTTCCATAAATCCCGCCTATGCCTGCTATAACGGACTTCTTGCGCTTCAGCACAGAGGTCAGGAAAGCTGCGGCATAGCGGTCTCTGATCAGGGTGTTATGAACTACCACAAGGATATGGGACTTGTCACCGAGGTTTTTAACAACAGCATACTCGATTCTTTGGACGGACAGCTTGCGGTTTCGCACGTCCGTTACTCAACGGCAGGCGGCTCTGTGCTTGAAAACGCGCAGCCGCTTGTTATGCGTTATGTTAAGGGCACCCTCGCGGTCGCTCATAACGGTAATCTTACAAACGCCGTCGAGCTCAGGCGTGAGCTTGAACAGCGCGGAGCGATCTTCCAGACAACGATCGACTCCGAGGTTATCTGTTACTTGATCGCCAGAGAAAGAATCCACGCAGGCTCGGCTGAAAAGGCGGTTATGAAAGCCGTCGAAAAGCTCGAGGGAGCGTATTCTCTGCTCGTAATGAGTCCGCGTAAGCTGATTGCCGCGCGCGATCCTCACGGCTTCAGACCTCTTTGCATTGGTCAGGTCGGCAAATCGTACGTATTTGCCAGCGAGTCAGCGGCTTTAGACGCCTGCGGAGCTAAATTTATCAGGGACGTTGAGCCGGGCGAAATCGTAGTCGCGGATAAGCACGGACTCAAAAGCATTATGCCTAAGAAAAAATGCAACAAGTCGCTGTGCGTGTTTGAGTACATCTACTTTGCCCGTACAGACAGCTATATCGACGGCATAAGCGTATATGAAGCCAGAAAACAGGCGGGCAGGATCCTCGCCCGTGAGTTCCCTGTTGAAGCCGATATTGTAATCGGCGTGCCGGAGTCGGGTATCGACGCGGCTATCGGTTACTCCGAGGAGTCGGGGATCCCGTATGAAAAGGGTATTGTTAAGAACACATATATAGGCAGAACCTTCATCAAGCCCAGCCAGTCCGAGCGTATGAAGTCGGTGCGTATCAAGCTCAATCCAATAGGCGATATGATACGCGGCAAGCGTGTTGTCGTAATTGACGACAGTATCGTTCGCGGTACCACGATCGACCGAATAACAAATATGCTCAGAGCCGCAGGAGCTAAGGAGGTTCATATGCGCATCAGCTCGCCGCCGTTTATGTGGCCGTGCTATTACGGAACCGATATTCCGTCGCGCGAGGAGCTGATTGCCGTTAACCATTCAATTGATGAAATATGCAAGCTCAGCGGAGCCGATACTCTCGGCTATCTTCCCGCGGACTCTCTCGATGAAATGCTTCTCGGCAAGTCCTGCGGTCACTGCGACGCCTGCTTCAGCGGAAAATATCCCGCCGCCACAACCAAGCTCACCTTTAAGGGTAAGGAACGCGGTGGAATGAATTTTAAAGATAAAGAAAACTGTGCCTCAAAGGAGGAAGACTAATGAATAAGAACGTATATGAAAGCCCGCTTTCAGCCAGATATTCAAGCAAGGAGATGAAATACATCTTCTCGCCCGATATGAAGTTCAGAACCTGGAGACGACTTTGGATCGCACTCGCCGAGGCTGAAATGGAGCTCGGACTGCCCGTAACAGAGGAGCAGATTCAGGAGCTCAGGGATCACGCTGACGATATCAATTACGAAGTGGCTCAGGAGAGAGAAAAGCTCGTCCGTCACGACGTTATGAGTCACGTTTACGCCTACGGTCAGCAGTGTCCGAACGCTAAGGGAATTATCCACCTCGGCGCGACTTCCTGCTATGTCGGCGATAATACTGACCTTATTATAATGAACGAAGCATTAAAGCTCGTCAGAAATAAGCTTGTTACGGTTATCCGCAACCTTTCAAAGTTCGCGGATGAGTACAAGGCTCTGCCGACGCTCGGCTTTACACATTTCCAGCCTGCTCAGCCTACAACCGTAGGCAAGAGGGCTACGCTCTGGTTACAGGAACTCCTGCTTGATTTAGAGGACGTTGAGTATCAGCTTTCAAAGGCAAAGCTTCTCGGCTCCAAGGGTACTACAGGTACTCAGGCGAGCTTCCTCGAGCTCTTTGACGGCGATCATGAGAAGTGCAAGGCTCTCGATAAAAAGATTGCCGAGAAAATGGGCTACAAGGGCTGCTTCGCGGTATCTGGACAGACCTATTCGCGTAAGGTTGATTCACAGTTCTTAAATGTTCTCGCCGGAATCGCTCAGTCAGCTTCAAAGTTCTCCAACGATATCCGCCTCTTACAGCATCTCAAGGAAGTTGAGGAGCCGTTCGAAAAGAATCAGATCGGATCCTCGGCTATGGCTTATAAGCGCAATCCTATGCGTTCAGAGCGTATCGGCTCACTTTCACGTTACGTAATGGTTGACGTGCTCAACGGTTACTTTACATCGGCTACGCAGTGGTTTGAGAGAACTCTCGACGACTCCGCGAATAAGCGTCTTTCAGTTCCCGAGGCGTTCCTCGCTATAGACGGAATCCTCAATCTCTACGCTAACGTCGCCGACGGTCTTGTTGTTTATCCCAAGGTTATTGAGTCAAGACTGCGCAAGGAGCTTCCGTTTATGGCTACCGAGAACATTATGATGGACGCCGTTAAATATCGCGGCGCTGATCGTCAGGTGCTTCACGAGAAAATCAGACAGCACTCTATGGCGGCTTCCAGAGTCATCAAGGAAGAGGGCGGCGAGAATGACCTTCTTGAGAGAATCGCCGATGACGAAGCGTTCGGCGTAACGCTCGAGGATCTTGAGAAGATCCTGCAGCCTGAGAAATACACGGGCAGAGCTAAGGAACAGACTGAGGACTTCCTCGAGGAAGAAGTCAAGCCTGTGCTTGAAAGATACAGCAATATTCAGGATGAAAAGCCTGAGATAAATGTTTAAAGGAGAGTAAAACAATGGTTAAAGCTATAGTAGGCGCCAACTGGGGCGATGAGGGCAAGGGTAAAATCACCGACGTTCTCGCTAACGACAGCGACGTTGTAATTCGTTTTCAGGGCGGAGCCAACGCGGGTCATACTATCATCAACAATTACGGAAAGTTCGCTCTCCATCAGCTCCCGTCGGGAGTATTCCATCAGAATATAACAAACATAATCGGTAACGGCGTCGCGTTCAGCGTCGAGAATTTTGTCAAGGAGATCAAGGAGCTCGAGGACAGAGGAGTTCCCAAGCCCAATATTCTCATTTCCGACAGAGCTCAGATAGTTATGCCTTACCACGTAGCGTTTGACTGCTACGAGGAGGAGCGACTCGGCAAGAATTCCTTCGGCTCTACAAAGAGCGGTATCGCGCCGTTTTACTCAGATAAATACAGCAAAATCGGTTTTCAGATCAACGAGCTTTACGACGATCCCGACAGCTTAAAGGAGAAAATCGCTCACGCCGTTGAGATCAAGAACGCTACCCTGAGAAACCTCTACAATAAAGAAGAAATTACTGTTGATGAAGTCTACGACAAGCTTATGGAGTACAAGGAGCTGCTCAAGGACTACGTTGGCGACAGCTTCACCTTCATCCGTGACGCAATCAAAAACGGTAAGAATATTCTTCTTGAGGGTCAGCTCGGCTCTCTTAAGGATACCGACTTCGGTATTTATCCGATGGTTACATCCTCTAACACTATCGCCGGTTACGGCGCTGTAGGTGCGGGTATCCCGCCCTATGAAATAAAAGAGGTCATCACAGTTGTTAAGGCTTATTCAAGCGCTGTCGGCGCGGGTGAGTTTGTATCGGAAATCTTCGGCGAGGAAGCCGATAAGCTCCGCAACTGCGGCGGTGACGGCGGCGAGTACGGCGCTACAACTGGCAGACCGAGAAGAATGGGCTGGCTTGATTTAGTCGCGAGCCGCTACGGATGTCAGGTTCAGGGAGCGACCTCGGTTGCGTTCACTGTAATCGACGCTCTCGGATATCTCGACGAAATCCCCGTGTGCGTAGCTTATGAGCTCGACGGAGAGATCATCGACTACTTCCCGTCAACAACCAAGCTCAAGAGATGTAAGCCCGTATTAAAGAAGCTTAAGGGCTGGAAATGCGACGTAAGCGGCATTAAGAAGTACGAGGATTTACCCAAGGAGTGCCGCGAGTACATTGAGTTTGCCGAAAAGGAAATCGGCGTACATATCGGAATCGTCAGCAACGGTCCCGCCCGCGAGGATATTATTTACAGATAATTGTTTACATACGGAAAGAATGGTAAGGTTATGGAGAAAATTCTTGTTCTTGACTTCGGCGGACAGTATAATCAGCTCATAGCGCGTCGCGTAAGAGATTTTAACGTTTACGCTGAGATCAAGCCCTACACGGTTTCTCTTGATGAGATTAAAAAAGAAAACTATAAGGGCATTATCTTCACAGGCGGCCCAAACTCTGTATATGATATGAGTTCGCCTCATTATGACAAGGCTATACTAGATTCAGGCGTACCCGTTTTGGGAATATGCTACGGCTGTCAGCTCATCTGCTATATGCGTGACGGTAAGGTCGAGAGCGCGTCTACAAGCGAATTTGGTATGATTGATATGACCGTGGATAAGCGCGAGAGCCTTCTGTTCTCCGATATTCCCGACAGCGTTGTATGGATGAGCCATACGGATTATATCAGCCAAGCTCCCGAGGGCTTTGAAATCACAGCCCACAGCGACGCCTGTCCCTGCGCGGCTATGGAAAATCCCGCTGAAAAAATCTACGCCGTTCAGTTTCATCCCGAGGTTACTCACTCGGAGTACGGCAATAAGCTGCTTGAAAACTTCATTTTCAAAATCTGCGGCTGTTCAGGCGATTGGCAGATGGAGAGCTTTATCGACTCGACAGTTAACTCGCTCAGAGAGCGTATAGGCGATAAAAAGGTGATCCTCGGACTCTCCGGAGGCGTTGATTCCTCAGTTGCCGCGGCGCTGCTGAGCAAGGCTGTAGGCAATCAGCTCACCTGCGTTTTTGTCGATCAGGGGCTTATGCGTAAGGACGAAGGAGATTTTGTTGAAAATACCTTCACCAAACTCTTTGATATGAACTTCTGCCGCGTAAACTGCGGCGACGAGTTTATCTCACGTCTTAAAGGCGCTGTTGATCCCGAGGACAAGCGTCATATAATCGGCGACGCTTTTTATGAGGTTTTCTGGAATAAGGTCAGGGAAGAGGGCGACGGCGGATTCTTCGCTCAGGGTACTATTTATCCCGACTGTATCGAAAGCGGCAAGGGTGACGCCGATAAAATCAAAACTCATCATAACCGCGTTAAAATGCCCGAGGATATTAAGTTTGACGGTATTATTGAACCGCTAAAGGATCTTTTTAAAGACGAGGTCAGAAGGGTAGGAGAGCTCCTCGGTATCCCGAAAGAGCTTGTCTGGAGACAGCCCTTCCCGGGACCGGGCTTAGGCGTTCGTATAATCGGCGAGATCACAGAGGAAAAAATCAAGGTTTTGCAGGAGGCTGACGCGGTATTCCGTGATGAAATCGCCAAAAGCGGACTTGAAAGCGAATTAAGCCAGTATTTCGCGGTTCTGCCTGATGTCAGGACTGTCGGCGTAATGGGCGACCACAGAACCTACGATCATCTTATCGCAATCCGAGCCGTCACTACCGACGACTTTATGACCGCCGACTTCGCGAGAATCCCATATGATGTTCTCGCGAGGGTTTCAAGCAGAATTATCAACGAGTGCGATAACGTCAACAGAGTTGTTTACGACATTACAAGTAAACCGCCCGGAACGGTGGAATGGGAGTAATGAAAAACTCTTTTGAATTGATTTATGAAGTCGTCAGGAAAATTCCGCGGGGCAGTGTAGCCACTTACGGACAGGTCGCTTTTTTAGCGGGAAATCCAAAATGGAGCCGTGTTGTAGGCTATGCTCTGCACGTTAATCCCGACCCGTCTACCATACCGTGTCACCGAGTAGTCAACCGCTTTGGTGAACCCTCACAGGCGTTTGTATTCGGAGGGGTGAACCGCCAAATCGAGCTGCTGCAAAGTGAAGGCGTTGAGCTTACGGACGGCAGGGTCGATTTGTCGCGCTATCTGTGGGACGGAATAATTTAATACAGTTACAAAAGTCCCTGTAATCAGGGACTTTTTTGCGTAATCCCGCTTGACGATTATCGGTTACTTTGATATAATTTGTCTAAATCATTAAATTACGGAGGATATTATGAACGGAAATGTAAGACCTGAAACAATGGAAAGAATTACAACACCTGAGCTTGCCGAGGCGTTTATCGCAGAGCAGGTTGAGGAATTAAGAGCGCAAATCGGCGACAAAAAGGTATTGCTCGCGCTATCCGGCGGAGTTGACAGCTCAGTTGTAGCCGCTCTGCTTATAAAGGCGGTAGGACAGCAGCTCGTATGCGTTCACGTAAACCACGGACTTCTCCGCAAGGGTGAGCCTGAGCAGGTTGTCGAGGTTTTTAAGAACCAGATGAACGCAAATCTTGTATATGTTGACGCTGTAGACCGTTTTCTCGATAAGCTCGCGGGAGTCGCTGAGCCTGAGAAAAAGAGAAAGATTATCGGCGCTGAGTTTATCCGCGTATTTGAGGAAGAAGCGAGAAAGCTCGACGGTATCGAGTTCTTGGCTCAGGG